>NZ_JBXWRL010000001.1:0-62745 GCF_059612885.1 Ruegeria sp. YKSD179
AAAAAAATTCGGTGGTGAATTTTTGGTCCGTGGCGGTCGCAGTGAAAGCTACGAAGGCACGCCGCCCGGCGATAGGCACGTCGTAATCCGTTTTCCCAGCTATCAAGCAGCAAAGGACTGGTACCATTCAGAGGACTACGAGGAAGCAAAGGCTCTTCGGATGTCCGCATCAAGCAGTGTTCAGACAATTGTCGAGGGGATAGAATGACAAAACGCATCTGTATTATCGGAGCAGGTCCGTCAGGGCTTGCACAATTGCGTGCTTTTCAATCGGCGGCCGAAAAAGGCGCGGAAATTCCAGAGATTTTTTGTTATGAAAAGCAGGCAGATTGGGGTGGGCTTTGGCGATATACCTGGCGCACCGGACTGGATGAACACAGCAACCCCTGTCATGGTTCAATGTACCGGTACCTGTGGTCAAATGGACCGAAAGAAGGGCTGGAATTCGCTGACTACACCTTTGAGGAACACTTTGGAAAACCCATTGCATCCTATCCGCCGCGGGCTGTTCTTTTCGATTACATCGAAGGCCGAGTTAACAAAGCAGATGTTCGGAAGTACATAAAATTCAATACCGTAGTACGGGACGTCCGCGCGGTCGACAATGGGTTTGAGGTTACTGTTCGTGATGCAGAGACCGATACCGAAGACCGCAGCGTCTTTGATCATGTGATTGTAGCTTCTGGGCACTTCAGTTTTCCGAATGTCCCCTATTATCCAGGTTTCGAATCCTACAAGGGCCGCATCTTGCACGCGCATGACTTCAGGGATGCGGTGGAGTTTAAAGACAAGGATATATTGATCCTTGGCACGTCGTATTCGGCAGAAGACATCGGATCGCAGTGTTGGAAATACGGGTGCAACTCGGTAACCGTTGCCCACCGGACCGCGCCAATGGGATACAACTGGCCCGACAACTGGAAAGAGGTTCCAAAACTAGAGAAAGTGGAAGGCAAAACGGCCCACTTTATTGATGGGACTTCCCGTGAAGTTGACGCGATCATATTGTGCACCGGATATAAACACCATTTCCCGTTTCTGCCCGATGACCTGCGGTTGAAGACAGCCAATCGGTTGGCTGCAAACGACCTTTATAAAGGTGTTGTATACACGGGGAACCCGGACCTCTTTTATCTGGGGATGCAAGATCAGTGGTACACATTCAATATGTTTGACGCGCAGGCCTGGTGGGTGCGCGATGTGATTTTGGACCGCATTGCATTACCGGATGCCGAAGTAATGGAGGCGGATTGGCAAAAGCGGCAGGCCGACGAAGATGCTCTGGAAGATGACTATGCCTGCATAGCCTATCAGGGCGCTTATACCGGTGAACTGATCGACGAAACTGACTATCCGTCATTTGATATCGAAGCAGCTAATCAAGCCTTCTACGAATGGAAGAAGCACAAGAAGAAAGGGATAATGGAATTCCGGGACCACGGCTATACTAGCCCAATGACCGGCACAAAAGCGCCCCCACATCACACCGCGTGGAAGGATGCGCTGGACGACAGTCTTGAGGATTACCTGAAGACTTGAACTGGGCGAACGAACCCTCGCCTGGAAAGGCGTAGAGGCTTCGCCAAAAGCAACTGGGAGAATGAAGATGAAAAAACTGACTTTATTAGCCTCTGCAAGCGCCGTCGCAGTTATGGGTGTCGCCGCCAATGCGGCTGACAGCGATGATCCGATCGTGATCCCGATCCACAACTGGTCAAGCCAGATTGTGATGTCGAACGTGGTCGGCCAGATGTTTGAGGAAATGGATCTGAATGTCGAATACGTCACCACTGACAGCCAAGCCGTATACGAGTCGGTTCGTCTGGGCGATGTCGCGTTGGAGCTGGAAGTATGGGAAGGCGCATTCGGTGCTTCCTTCCGTGAGGCGTTGTCCAAGGGCGGGCTGCACGATGCTGGCGACCACGACGCGGTAACCCGCGAAGATTGGTGGTATCCAATGTGGACCAAAGATGCTTGTCCTGGTCTGCCGGACTGGAAAGCGTTGAACGACTGCGCTGCTGTATTTGCAACAGCTGAGACGGGCGACAAAGGTCGGTATTTGGACGGTCCGGTGGACTGGCTGAAACACGGGCAGGAGCGCGTCGAGGCGCTGGGCATGGATTTTGTTGTTGTGAACGCGGGTTCTGCCGCGGCTCTCTGGGCTGAAATCGGTGCGGCAGAGGCTGAAAAGAAACCGGTCGTTGTATTCAACTGGACGCCTAACTTTGCCGAAGCAGTGTGGCCGGGCGAGTTTGTCGAGTTTCCTGCATGGGAGGATGGGTGTGACACCGATCCGTCGGTTGGACCTAACCCAGATGCTCTTTACGACTGCGGCAACCCCGCGACCGGCTACCTGAAAAAGGCTGCCTGGGATGGTATGAAAGACAAGTGGCCAACAGCTTATTGCGTTTTGACGAAGATTTCTTTCACTAATCCTCAGATCGCTGAAATGGCTAAACTGGTAGACACAGACGAGTTGGAGCCAGAGGATGCAGCGGTTGAATGGCTGTCTGCAAATCGTGGAATCGTCGATCCCTGGATTAATGAGTGCTCAGGCTGATCCTTGCGTGATTTGACAAACATGCCCGTCCCGCGAGACCATGCGGGGCGGGTGACCTGATGACAGGGGATTGGCATGGCTCCGGTAATTTCGGCCAGAAGTGTTTGGAAGCTTTTCGGTGCGCATCCGGAAAAGTACCTGCGTACGATGCCGGAAAATCACAGCTTCGATGACATTCGTGCTGATGGATATATCGCTGGGGTAAAGGATGTATCTGTAGATGTGAGTCAAGGCGAGATGCTTGTCATCATGGGCCTCTCTGGTTCGGGAAAATCAACGCTTGTTAGGTGTTTTTCCAGGTTACACGACATTACCAGCGGAACCATCGAAGTCGATGGTCAGGATATCATGTCTTTGGCAGAAAAAGATCTGATAGAACTGCGCCGTTCAAAGATGGGGATGGTGTTTCAGTCGTTCGGTCTGCTGCCGCATCGTACAGTTTTGGAAAATGTCGCGTTCCCATTGGAGATGCGTGGACAGGACAAATACACAAGACGCGAGCGGGCGCTGGAAGTTGTGCGTTTAGTCGGACTTGAAGGACGGGAAGACTATTTCCCCCGGGAACTTTCAGGAGGACAGCAGCAACGCGTAGGTATAGCGCGATCACTCGCGATCGAGCCGGACATCTGGTTTCTGGACGAGCCATTCTCGGCGTTAGATCCGCTTATTCGCCGTGAAATGCAGGATGAGTTCCTGAGGCTGCAAGAGATGCTGGGTAAGACGATTGTCTTTATCACACATGACTTTGACGAAGCGCTTCGGCTGGCGGACCGCATTGCAATCATGAAAGATGGCGCTATCGAACAATGCGATACGCCGGATGCGATAGTTATGAGCCCGGCGACCGAGTATGTCAGGAAGTTCACGGAAGATATCGACAAGGCCCGCGTTGTTCATGCGCGCGGCTTATCAAGACCTGTCAACGGCATGACGCTGGAAGGAAATGCCGTGGACGCAAAAGCGACGATTCAGGATCTGGCCCGGCAACTGGTGAATGAAACACGCGAAGCAATTCCTGTCGCTGATAAGTCCGGAAAAGTGATCGGTGTCATGCATAGATCCGAAGCTCTCGATCTGCTGTTAGGGGCTGGCTGATGGCCGTAACCCACGCCTCCGACGTCGGCGGGCGCGCCCACGCCGGTGTTGGCAGGAATCCGGTCTTGCTAACTCTGGTCGGAACAGCGGTCGTTCTTATGGTGGCGCATGCGTTTGGTGTACTCCCACCTTGGTTGCAACGAATACCAGAGACGATGATCCCGCCAACTGCCGAAGCCCTTGATGCGGTATTCGCATTTGTTCAGAATGACTTGGGCCTTATCTATGTCACTAGGTTTATCGCAGAGGGACCACTTGAGTTTTTCTTGGATGCGACCGCAAACTTGCTTTATGGCAAGCGCCGTTGGCCGATGCTGGGACCTATCCCTTGGACAGCGATCGCGGGTGCAGCGGCAGTGCTTGGTTATTACCTTGGCGGTTGGAGGCTCGCCGTTCTCGCAGGCGGCACATTTGTCTGGACCGCCCTGATCGGACAGTGGGACATCGCGATGCAAACGATGTCAGTGCTGGTTGTCGCTGCACCGATTGCGTTTTTGATTGGTCTTCTTTTGGGTATAGCTGCCTGGAAATACGTCCGGGTAGACACAGTGATCAAACCGATCCTGAGCGTGCTGCAAACGCTTCCATTTTTCACTTATCTGCTGCCGGCTGTAATTTTCTTCAAAGTTGGGCCGACGGCAGGTGCGGTAGCAACGATCATTTACGCCATGCCGCCCATGATACTGATGACGACACTTGGTCTTAAGAAAGTAAGCCCAGAAGTTGTCGAGGCGGGTAAGATGTCAGGGTGTACCCGTTGGCAAATGCTGACACGCGTCTATTTGCCAGCTGCACGGACCGAAATTTTGGTCGGTGTTAACCAGGTGATTATGCTTTGCCTTGCTATGGTCGTTCTTACAGCCTTCATTGGGATGCCCGGGCTTGGCGCAAAGCTGCTAGCTATGATGGGCAGCTTCAAGCTAGGCCGTTCTTTCGAGATAGGCGTGACTATAGTTTTGTTCGCAATTATGCTGGACCGACTGTCAAAAGCGTGGGTTGTCAAACAACCAATACACTTTGAGAAAGGCACGCCTTGGTGGAAGCAACACGCATATCTTTTGATCGGCCTGGCAGTTTTTTCGTTTTTTTGTATTGTTGCGCAATTCGTTGATGTCTTTGCGGAAATTGGTCGACGGCAGTCTTTCTCAAAAGGCAAAGAGATTGACGTTGCCATTAAAAGTTTTCTGGCGATTGATGCCGTGAATGCGGTGACAGAATGGTTGCGATGGTTTCTTAACGTCAAAGTTCTGATACCGTTCAGGAATTCACTTCTGTGGATTCCAACACCCGCATTTATCTTGCTGGTCACGGCACTGGCGTATTGGCTGGGCGGCAAGCGGCCCGCAATCTATGCTTTTGTTTTCTTTACATTAGTCGCCTTTTCAGGTTGGTGGGACCGATCAGTTATCACGCTCTATACAGTCATTTCCGCCGTAATAATATCGATGCTTGTGGGCATTCCGCTTGGTATTTTCGCTGCTCGTTCAGCGAAATGGTCGAACCGTATTCTGCTGGCCTGCGATACGGCGCAAACATTTCCGAGCTTCATCTATCTCATTCCGGCCATTATGTTGTTTGGCGTGAATGATGTTGCCGTCGTTTTTGCAATTGTGATTTTCACAACCGTTCCATTGACGCGTTATACGATCGAGGGACTTCGCACTGTACCCCCGGAAATCACCGAGGCAGCCGACATGTCAGGGGCAACGCGCAGACAAAAGTTGTGGTCAGTACAGTTGCCGATGGCGTTGCCGACTATGGCTGTAGGATTTAACCAAGCAATTATGTTCGCCTTCTTTATGGTGATCATCGCGGCGTTTATTGGCACCCAGGATCTCGGCCAGGAATTGCAGAGGACGCTTGCGGGGACAGAGCTTGGCAAGAACATTGTACTGGGTCTAAACGTGGCATTAATGGCCCTGACATTTGATCTTGCGGTTATGGCCTGGGCCGAAAAACGCAAAAAGATGTTGGGGCTCGGATGATGATATGAACAAACCTGAGTTTATCGAGCATCCCTGGGAAAGGCGGGGGATAGTTTCTCCTGGCCTACCGATCTTGCCACACGGTGTCGAACGTCATCCGGTGCCCGGAGGTGGGTCACGAGCTATTCCGGTTTTTCGCGGGGATGAGATCAGTGTTGTCGACAAAGAAGGCTTACAGCAAGGTGAACTCGTGTTTTTCGCACCCGACCGAACTTCGGATGCGACAATGCTTGGGGCAATCGGTAAAGGGCGGCCCACCGCAACAATCGAAACCTTGGCAAACAGTTCACGATCAGGCGCTAAAGTATTGAAAGCACTGTCTGCATCGGGTTTCTCGATTGAAACTGGCGATGCTATCGGCGTTTTTTCCGAAGGATCCAAGCCGGGTGATACGACAAACTTTACAGCGGAATGCGATGGTTTGTTGATTTGCGCCGCTCCGGGCAAACCGATGAGCCCAGAAAAACAGAACGCACCTACTGAGCTTGTTCTATATATCCGGCGGGCCGACCCAAAACAGGCCAAAGGCGTATTGGGTCCACCCGAACCACTCGCCGACCCGCTGCAAGATCTCAATATTCAGCCGGGGAACGCAACGGCCTATGAGGTCAAAAAGGGTCAGTATATTCAAATACTTGATGTAAAAGGAAGGGAGTGCTCGGATTTTCAGGCGTTCTCGCTGCGCGCACTCGACGACGGCCTCGAGCGCGAGATCGATCCGACGACAACCCGCAGCTTGATGGGAAGCCTATATCCGAACCCGGGCATCTTTTCTAAGTATTGGTCAGTTGATCACGAACCGCTTGTTGAGATCGTGCAAGACACCTGCAGCCGGCATGACACCTTCGGTCTGGCGTGTACCGCCCGCTACTATGAAGACCTCGGCTATCCGGGGCATATCAACTGCTCGGACAACATGAATGCGGATTTGGCAAAGTTCAACGTTCGACCCCGCGGCGGCTGGCCGGCAATAAACTTCTTTTTCAATACAATGCTTGATGACACCAACGCCATCGGGATGGACGATCCATGGTCGCGCCCCGGCGACTATGTGTTGCTGCGCGCATTGTCTGATTTGGTTTGTGTAAGCACGGCGTGCCCTTGTGATGTCGATCCAGCAAATGGATGGAACCCGACGGATATCCAGGTCCGCACATATAAGGCAACCGAGGATTTCAAGAGATCCGTTGGTTATAGAAAGTCTGCGGAGGCGGATGTGGAAGAGACAAAGAAAACCGCGTTTCATGATTGCTTTGCGCGCCACACAGAAGACTTCGTCGAGTATAATGGCTATTGGTTAGCGAATACCTTTCCCAAGCTTGGGAGTATAGCGGAGTACTGGGCCGTACGCGAAAAGGCAGCGGTAATGGATTTGTCGCCGCTGCGGAAATACGAAGTAACAGGCCCAGATGCCGAAGAGCTGATGCAGGCCTGTGTTACGCGTAACGTCAAGAAAATCAGCGTCGGACAGGTGAGCTATACCGCCATGTGCTACGAGCATGGTGGAATGATTGACGATGGCACAATTTATCGGTTGGGGGACAACAATTTTCGTTGGATAGGGGGCAATGACACAAGCGGTCTATGGCTCAAAGAGCAAGCCGTTGAGCGAGGTTTAAATGCATGGGTGCGGCCGTCTACAGACCAGCTCCATAACATTGCAGTCCAAGGGCGCCATTCAAAGGATATCCTGAGGAAAATTTTTTGGACGCCGCCAACCCAACCGTCCGTTGAGGAGTTGCCCTGGTTTCGAATGACTATTGCCCGCATCGGCGATTACGCGGGAACGGCGGTTGTGATTTCGCGAACCGGTTATTCGGGCGAGTTGGGGTACGAGATATTCTGCCACCCAAAGGATGCGGTCGAAGTATTCGACGCAGTTTGGGATGCTGGTCAGGAATATGGCATAGCGCCTTTGGGCCTTGCCGCGTTGGACATGATGCGGATCGAAGCCGGATTGATTTTCGCAGGCAGCGAATTTGACGACACAACAGACCCGTTCGAGGCCGGTATTGGCTTTACTGTGCCATTAAAGACAAAAGAAGACGATTTTATTGGCCGAGCCGCATTGGAGGAGCGTAAGGCGCATCCGCATCGAAAACTTGTTGGATTTGAAATCGAAGGAGGCACCGTGCCTTCGCCCGGTGATTGCGTTCGCGTTGGGAAGGCGCAGGTGGGTGAAATCACCTCGGCAGTAAAATCGCCAGTTCTTGGAAAAGTGATCGCGCTTGGCCGGGTTGTAACGACGCACGCAGGCGTTGGAACGGAAATCGAAATTGGCCAACTTGATGGCCAGCAAAAGCGATTAAAAGCTCGCGTTGTGAAGTTTCCACATTTCGATCCCGGGAAAGATCGAGTGAAGGGTAACTACGATTGAAGGTCTTCACAGCGGATGCTGTACCTGGAAGTCCATACTGGTGGGATCATGTGGCATGGCCAACCCTTGGAGAAAGGCCGCCAAATCAAACGGAAATTCTGATAATTGGCGCCGGATATACGGGGCTGTCTGCGGCCATCGCTGCTAATGATTCAGGTGCTCGGGTTTTGGTCATAGACAGTGGACAGCCGGGGCAGGGGGCCTCGACCCGAAACGGAGGCATGTTGGGTGCACACCCGCGGATTGGTTGGGATACACTGGCCAGTCGATACGGGCCATCCGTTGCTGACGCGCTGTTTTCCGAGGCCGCAGATGCACTGAGCTGGATCAAGAAACTTCTTAGGAACGAAAAAATCGCCTGCGACTACGAAGAATGTGGGCGAGTTCAACTTGCTTACACATCTGATCATTTCGCGGCGCAAAAAAGGATGGCTGCGCAGATTTCTGAAAAAGGTGGCGGGCCGTGTGAAATCCTGAGCCGCGATGAATTATCGAATTATATTGCCACACCACTTTATAAAGGAGCCATCCGGTTTCCCAAACACGGCGCGTTGCACCCGGCGAAATACCTGCACGGTTTGTTGAGTGCTGTATTGAGCCGTAAAATCACCGTAGTTTCAAATTGTCCGGCAGTTAGTGTCCAAAACGCAGGAACAAAGTGGAGGGTCTCAACGCCGCATGGAGAAATCACCGCCGACAAGATCGTTTTGGCTACGAATGGCTACACGGGACAACAGTTTCAATGGTTTAATCAACGTGTGTTTCCGGTGCCAAGTTTCATCATTGCCACAGAACCGTTGTCACCTGAATTGATAAAGGAATTGGCGCCAAGCCGTCACATGATGGTGGAAACTCGAACGCACCACAGCTACTTCCGAGTGTCACCCGACGGATCTCGAATATTATTCGGAGGCCGCGCAGCCCTTGTGGATATCGATCTTACCAAAGCCGCGCGTCGCCTACGCAAAAAAATGGTCGAGATATGGCCGGGGCTGCGAGATGTTCAGTTGTCACACGTTTGGACAGGAAACACAGGTTTCACCTTTGATCAATTACCGCATGTAGGGGATCGGAACGGTGTCCACTATGCATTGGGGTATTCCGGGGGTGGAACAGTGTTAGCTCCATGGTTGGGCCGAAAAGCTGCGCTTCGGGCTGTGGGCGCGCCGGAAGGAGAAACGGCTTTTACGCAAACGCGGTTTTCTTCTCGCTGGTTCCACTCCGGCGGACGACCGCATTTTCTGCGCCCACTCGATCTGTGGTATCGTCATTGGGTCGATCGACGTGAAGACAAAACCGCAAACGACTAGTTGGCCCAGACGGGCATCACAGACATAGTCAGGGGGCTAGTGTTGCCGCTGTCAGGCAAAAAGACTGGTTCCTCTGCAAGTTCGATAGCCTCCCACCGACGTAGCCAGACGTTCAACGCGGCCGTCATGTCTGTTCGCGCGACAAGGTGTCCCAAACAATGATGAGCGCCCCCTCCGAAACCAAAATGCGGTTTTCGGCGGACGCGAATATCAAAATTGCCATCATGGCCTGTTTCAGGGTCTGTAGCAGAAGCATGAACCAAAATGTGCACAGTTTCCCCTGCGCGAATAATGACATCACCGATGGTGACATCTTCCAATGCTTCGCGGGTCGCCCAAGTCGTTGTCGGGCGCATTCTGATCACTTCGTCGATGGCGTTTGAAACCGCTTGCGGATTGTTCCGCAGCCAGGTCCACTGTTCTGGATGTTGCGAAAAAAGATGCGCGGCAAAAGCGAGTTGCGCGCGAGTAGTATCCACGCCGCCAAAGATCGAAATTACCGTCAAATCAATTAGCGCCTGACGATCTTCATAGTCTTCCGAAATTAGGCGGGCGACAAAACTGCCGCTTGGCGGTGCATCGAGCAACCGATTTGCCATTTTCGTCAATCTGTCTACAGACGCGTTTACCTCTGCCTGATAATTGATTGCCTCTGGCCCCATAGCGAGACCTAGGCAGGTTGCGTCTGCTGCAAGGCGCTCGGAGATGTGCAATGGCAGGCCTAATAGTGTTGTAATTGCCTGTCCTGCGAACGGTTCGGTGAAACCGTCAATTATGTCAAAAGGCTCATGACTACGAAGGTTGTCACACAAGGTTTCTGCGATTTCGACAAAATCAGGCTCCAGCGCAACGATATGTTCCTGCGCCAATGCATTCTGCGCAATTTTCCTCAATGCTGAATGTTCTTCGCCTTCCAGTGATATAACGCTGCGTTTCCAAAACTCGGCGAAACTGCCCTTTAGCCCCACCATGTTCGGCCAGGAGTGGCTGCCTTGACGAAATCTCCGGTCACGCAAAATCATACCGCCTTGGCGGTGCCGTAGAACTGCATAGCCAAACGGCGTACGGGCACACCAAGCTGTCTGGCGCGCTGTGTGCACTTCCTGAGAACGCGTTGAAAAGGTCGGACTTGCTAGATCTAGAAATGGAAGACGTCGATCCATGGCTGTCCTGTCTGAAAAGGGCCGCACCAATTGGGCGGCCCTTTAGATAGTTGCTTGAAGTTACTTTTTCAGTTTCTTGTAGGCGTCATGCTCGTGCTTGTAGCCACTCCAAAGAGTGTAAATGCACACCAAAACGGCGAGAAGAAACCAGACAGTCGACATTGATGATCCTGCCCCTGTGAAGATCGGGCCAGTCATCTCATCGACGTTTGCTAGATCAAATCCCATTTTTCAGTCTCCTAATTCAGATGTTTATTCTGCAGCAGGCGCGGAAGGAACAATGCCTTCCGGATACGCCTGCAATGGTACTTTGGTTAGATCGAGCCCTGCGAGTTCTGCTTCTTCCGCCACGCGCAGCATTCCTAGTGCGTTGAGGATCCAACTGACAACGTACCCAGGCACAAATCCCAACAGGAAAAATACAACCGCGCCAACGAGCTGACCTACAAGCGACACAGTGGCAACGCCGTCACCCTGGATGGCTGGAAGACCTGACCCCCAGATTCCAAACATGATCAGGCCGAACAGACCAATCGTACCGTGAACAGTTACGGCACCGACAGCGTCGTCTATGCCGCGTTTGTCTAAGAAATTGTAGCAAGGTTTCAGCAGTGCTCCGCCTACGGCGCCCATTACGAACGCGAGCGAGGGATCATAAACGTCAAGTCCCGAAGCCGTGGCGATGATGCCGGCAAGGGCACCTGACATCATGAAGAATGGGTCACGAGCGATTGCCCACGCACCAATTATACCACCCGACATACCCATCAGAATGTTGAAAGCCAACGAAGACAGAGTCATCGGCGTACCGTAGATTGTTGTCGCTTTATCCGCGTACCAGCTCCACCCTTCACCCGGAACAATGACACAGGCCATCAGAAAGCCCCAGAATCCTACGATAATCAGCATCAGGCCGGTTACGGTGAAAGGCATGTTGTGTCCTGCGATGTGATTTGCCGAACCGTCTTCATTGTATTTACCAATTCTCGGGCCAAGATTGATCAAAACGCCAAGGGCAAAGAAACCTGCCACGGCGTGTACCAGTCCCGCTGCGCCAAAGTCGTGTACTCCCCATTGGGTTACTAGCCATCCGTCTGCGTGCCAGCCCCAAGCTGCTGCAACAACCCATGCGAACGAGCCCAGAACAACGGCAAGGATAACAAATCCAACAACTTGAATTCGCTCGATTACCGCGCCTGAGAAGATCGACGCTGTGGTTGCTGCAAAAAGTGCGAAAGCACCCCAGAACACACCTGTCGCCTGATCATCCAGATTGGGTCCTGCACTTTCGGTCCATGGCCACGCGAATGCAGCGTACTCGGCGCCGGAAATGCCCATGGCGCCCTCTGAGAACGTGATGCCGGTTGGGAACCCCCAGTAGACCCACCACCCAAAGAAATAAAATGTGGGCATCATAAACGCGAATGCGAGAATGTTCTTAATGCCCGACGCAAGCACGTTTTTTTGTCGGGATGCACCCATCTCGTATGCCAAAAATCCGGCGTGTATGATAACCATCAAAGGTATTGTTAGGTAGTAGTAGGTTTCTGCAAACATTGTGTTCGTTACAGAAGCCGCTGCTTCCAGTTCCGCGACTTTCGCCGCTAGTTCCGCTAGTTGCTCTTCCATGTTCCCATCCCTGCTTGGTTCCCGAGGTGGAGTTTTTGTTACAGACGAATTTCAACAGTCTGCGACAAAATGCTACACTAAACCAATTCGAAACCAGAACAAAAAATTTTGATCCAAAAATATCCCAATCTGTTTTCGAAGTTGCCGCTCACTTCTGAACTATCAACAGCAGGCCAATTGAGGATCCGAATTATTGTGCTTGCGGCATATCGATCTTGTCAAAAATGCTTAGAACTAATTCCAATATCACTTGATAGAAAGCGCTGGGTGCCTTTCTGATCTGACTGCAAACACAAAAGAGCAATGGATTGGTCATTGCAGAGGAATCGGAAGCCGAAAGTATTTTGATTCCGAAACTTCGGTATTCCCTCAGCCGCAGTATTTTCGCACCTCGGTATCCCTAAGCCCAGTGTCCACAAGCATACAGCGGTTCCGTGCCTCGTAATAATATCCACGCGCGTACCACATCACAGCTTCGGGTTCGCTTCCGTCAGAAACCATCCAAGCCCCACGCAGGTATTTTACCGCATAGGTAAGGTTGGTCTGTGCGTCCAATAGGTCCGAGGCTTCGCCTTGAAACCCCATTTGGCGCGCCGTAGCTGGAAGGATTTGCATCAAACCGTAGTAGGGACCGTTGCGCGCATAGGGGCGGTAATCGCTTTCCCGCTGGATCACGCGGTGAACAAGGCTCCGCGGCACGCCGTGGGCGTCCGCCGTTTCGTTGATCATCACGCGAAGCTCGACCGTTTCATTAGGATATAGTCGAGTCACTGTTTCCTTTGGCGCGCTGCTGCAAGCAGCCAAAGACAACGCTGCGGTTAGGATCAGGTATCGCATCCGACCTCTCAACTTACTGAAACTTGATGCAATCACTGCCTATCAGCGGCTGATATTCAATAGCCTTGAGACTCAATGCGCGGGTTTCGGCCTGCTGCGCAATTTTTCTTCCGTAAAAACGAGTACATCCAGAAACTTGGTATCATTTAACGGGGCAGCATGATGCAGCGGCTGTCAGCGTGGCAGGAAGCGCAAAGCGTCAGAGTAAAGAAGCAAAGCTTCCAAGTTGCGCATTACCCAAAGATTGAAGTCAAATCCTGAATATATCGGAAACTAAGATTTGGCAGGAGCCGATTATGCGCCAGTAGTCTCCGGATTGACCGCTTCAGCATACCCATCAGAGTTGTCGAGCCAGTGCAACAAAGCTCCAATTGGCGCAACGAACGCCACTAACAGTTGCGGTGCGCTTTCTTTCTGGGCAAGACTCCCAATGCGTCTGCCGATGGCCAATAATATAATGGCGCCTAAAACTACTGTGATCGCGCTGGCCAATGGTGCCTTTACCAGTTGATAATTCTGTGTAGCTACAACCGAGATTGCAAGACTTACGCGGGCAAATGCGATGCCATCGACAAGTCTGCGAAGCTTTGGGAAAATAAAGGTTGTTAGCGCCGCTGCGAAGCCGACGACAACCATATACAACAGTCCGGCAAATACGGGGAAGGGCAATCCGAAAACGGTACCGACCAAGTGCGAGTAAAGAACAAAACCCGCCAATGAGGCCATGAAGCTCGCAAACGCAATCCGACGCCTTTCAAGGTAGCAGTGGGTCAGTATTTTTTGCATCAGCGTTTCCCCTGCATCGCAAGCCCCGCGTTGGACTAAATGAAGCTTCTGTGGATCCAGTAGGGTAACACTTCAGCATTATTAGGCGGTCGCTCGTAGGGCGACCCGACGAAACGTCCCCCATAAAGCCAATAGAAAAGGTCGTACTTTCCAAAATTTTTAAGTTCGTCGCCAATATTTTCAGACTGACATTGTGTCAAAAATGTGTCCACCGTGCACTTGGAAACACATTGTTCTTAAAGTGGAAACTGGCGACGCATCCGTTTCTGCTTCAGATCTCAAACGGAAGAAAATCTCTGCGTTGCTCCGATCCGCGTTCGAACGTGCCTGCCGGGTTTGCGGTCTCCATTCGGCTGAAACAGAGCGCGCCTGCGAATACGGCGGTAAACCTGCGTTCGCATGCGCGGCTTAACCTGTCCTGAACTGCAGAAACTGCTAAGCAATTGGTTGGGGCAAACCGGTCAGAAGGCTTTTGGCCTTATCTTCCGCGCACAGTTGGTCCTTCGCATTTACTCACAGTAGGTTAGGGTAAGGTCAGGAGTACGCTATGGAATTACCTACACTGACCTATGAAATGATCGCAGTGCTGAGCTTGCTGTCATTCACGGTCTTACTTTTCGTAACCGAAGTCGTGCGGATTGATGTGGCGGCCGTTCTTGTGATGGTACTGTTGGGCGCGCTGAGTTATCTGCCTGGATTGGGAAATCTGGCCAATGTTACCGAACTTTTTCAAGGCTTCTCCTCTAACGCGGTGATGTCCATTATTGCGGTTATGATTCTTGGTGCGGGGCTCGACAAAACTGGACTGATGTCAAAAGTTGCTGCCGTGATCCTAAAAAATGGAGGGACCACAGAAGCACGTATTATTCCAATTGTCTCAACAACTGTCGGCATTATTAGCTCGTTTATGCAGAACGTCGGGGCGGCAGCGCTTTTTCTACCGGTTGTTAGCCGTATCTCAGCGCGTACAGAAATCCCGATGAGCCGATTGCTGATGCCCATGGGGTTTTGCGCAATACTTGGCGGCACCATCACTCTGGTGGGTTCTTCACCATTAATCCTGTTGAACGACCTTATTGTCTCGGCAAATGCGTCTTTGCCCGCGGATCAGCAGATGGAAACATTCGGTTTATTCTCCGTTACACCTATCGGCGTGATGCTGGTTTTGACCGGAGTACTTTACTTTGTGCTGGTCGGACGTTGGGTTCTGCCTGCGCACCGCGAACGGGGAGAGGATGCCAGCTCAGCTCGATCCATGCAGGCTTATATTGAAAATACGTATGGTCTTCGGGCGGATATGTTCGAAGTTCGAGTTCCGGAAGGCTCAATCATCATCGGACAGACCCTCGCCGATCTGATGGTCGCCCATCATATGTATATCCTCGGCACATCCTATCGAGGCCACAAGGTCATCGCACCAATGGCTGACACCAAGATAGAGGCGCCAGCGCGATTGGCGGTGCTTGGCCTGCGTCGAGTTGTTCAGAGGGAGTTTGCCGAACCGTACGGACTGGAAATTTTGCCGCAACTGGATGTATTTGCAGATGATTTTGCCGCAACTCAATCAGGGGTGGCAGAGGTCGTTATTCCGCCTGGCTCTTCGGTTATTGGTGAGACCCCGATTGATCTTCGTCTGCGTCAAACACATGGGCTGTCATTGTTGGCTATTCAACGTGGCGAGGAAACTTTAAGCCATGTGGAAACTGAGGATCATGCGGCCACACATATCGGGCAGGTACCTTTGCAGGCAGGGGACACTTGTGTCGTCCATGTACAGTGGGATCGGCTGACCCGACTAAAGTCTGACAGAGATTTTGTTGTTGTAACCTCGGACTTTCCGCAGGAGGAATTGCGGCCGCACAAAGTCGGCTGGGCAGTCGCCTTTTTTATCATAGCGCTGAGTTTGATCCTCTTCTCCGATTTGCGTCTGTCTTTGTGTCTGTTGATCGGTGCTATTGGGATGGTGCTGAGCCGAGTACTGTCGATTGATGAAGCCTATGAATCGATCAGCTGGAGCACGGTTTTTCTGCTCGCCTCTCTGATCCCGCTTGGCCAGGCGGTCCAAAACACCGGCACCGCGGATTGGATCGCTGCGCACGTACTAGCTTTCCTGAAAGGTTGGCCAATATGGTCGTTGCAAGCTGGAATAGCAGTTTTGGCTACAGCGTTCACGCTGGTTATGTCAAACGTAGGCGCAACTGTTTTATTGGTTCCGCTAGCTGTTTCTATTGCGGTATCAGCGGGAGGAAACCCAGCTGTGTTTGCCTTGACGGTGGCAATTTCAACGTCCAATTCATTTTTGATCCCGACCCACCAGGTGAATGCTCTAATTATGGGACCTGCAGGTTACCGGGTGGTCGATTTCCTTCGTTCTGGCGGCATCATGACGTTGCTTTTCTTGATTGTCTCCATGACCGGGTTAGCGCTCTTTTTCTAATCCGTTTTTGGTAAGGTCATCGACGTTCAGCAAAAGCTATAACGCAGCTTTTTCCGCTCAACTGGCGTATGCATTGGCTGCAAAGACCGTGCGCTGAACCTAACGCAAATCAGATTTTGCAGTCAGGACTATTGTACTGGCACGTACCATATTGGTGAAGTATAGGCGCGTTCCTGTGTTATCAATTGGACGTCTTCGGGCATTTCTATTCCGAACTTTACAGCATCATAAGCTGTCCATCGTGGGGTAGGGATTTCAATCACTCGAGCGTAGTAGAACGCGCTTTCCAAAGGATCAAAGTCAGGATCTTTCCACACGGTCCCCAACTCAGAGGCCCCAATTGTGTTTGTCCAAGATGGAATTGAGAGGTCCACGGTATTTCCCACGGGTGGTAACTTCCCATTGGCATTTGGTTCACGGTCCCACGACCAGCTGATATCATAAACCTTTTCCTGTTGCTGGCCTTCGGTGTCCAGCCAACCCTTGATGATCTGAATGCGATCCAGATTGGCACCCACCGGATCACGAAGCGCATAAACTAGAAAAGAAGGGGCGCCTTCTCCTGTACCTAGATCACTACCCATCGGCACACCTTTGGTGTAGCCTACTAGTGCCAAATCCCGTCGCAACGCGTCGTCTTCTTTGAAGGAATAACCTCCGAACATTCGGACGCGTATACGGGGTCCTGTGGTTGCATAGGTTTCACGCCGATGCATTGCATCCCAAATTGCCTCGCGGGAGTTTTCCTCCGCCCAGACTGCCGTCAGGCCTCCGGTAATGTATTGCGAGGACCGCAGCGCGACTGCTCCATCAGAATATGTCTTGCTTACATGTTGGCTACGTTCTTCACTGGGTTCGTACCCAGTGAACTTACCAAAGAAATTGTCGTTGTCGGGCGCGGTCAAGCCAGTGTGCGTGTCGCTGGCTCCGCCTAAGCCAAATTTGAAAGGGTTCGTCCCCAATTTGTGTTCCAGTGACAAGCCTCGAAGCAACCCAGATCGAGCATATTCACCGGGCAACATATCTGGCTTTTTCGGAACCGAAGCATCCAGGTTCCCGTAATCCCACGTCTCAAAGTCAGCAAACTCATCATCAGGTGACAGGAACGGGTGCGCCTCACCGTCGCCTTTTATCTGCGTTGGTTCGTACAGTCTTTCCCATCTGTTTCGAGCTTCCGCATAGGTGGGGTCCAGTGGTGCGCCATCTGCAAAGTCATCGACAAGCGGAAACATCCAACCGTTCGACAGATTACCATTGTGAGGGATCACCAGTACGCGTCCGCCGGTCGTTTGCTCATAATTTTCCAACCAATTCCAAAGGTCACGAGGGTTCGGGGAGCCTACGGGCGGCGTCGTGGTGTATGGTAGTATTTGCCGTGTGCGTTGGGGGCCATCTCGGAAAATCACGTTTCGATGCAGATTGTTGCCTGCGACGAGGGACGTCCATTCATAGGCGATGAACGTGCTGAATACGCCGGGTTCATTATACTCTTCGGCCGAATCGATAATGTCGTCCCAAACGCGAGCATAAGCGGGATTTCCCGGTTGATAGTTCAGCGCAGGGGAAACCTGCCCTTGCGCGAACGCCGCAGTCAACTCAAGTGCCGCTGCTAATGCGGCTTCTCCACCTTTATTGAACTCTTCGTGAAAGTATCTGCCTTGCTCATCTGCAAGGATGTTCGGCGCGCCACCGATAATGTCGGTGATGGCACCCATCGCATCCGAATGATCTGTGATCATGAAGAAGTCGAGAGGTCGGGATAGTTTGACAGGTTGGCCGGTGTTTGACATCACCTGCTCGCCCCGCACAAACCGATATGCGTCGCGAGGCATGAGCCGTGTGCCCCCTCCGCCGGCATCCCCTGACAATCCTGTGTGAACATGCGTGTCGCCAAAATAGACTTGGGTCGGAAACGCGCGTTCGGCGTAAGGCGAATAAGGTCGCCCAGAAGGTCCGGTAAGCCCGAAAGGGTTAATAGCGTCCTGAGCAAAGGCTGGGCTCCCAAGAATAAGAGCGGCGGGAAATATCAAACGAAACAACTTTTCCTCCCTAATTGGGGGCATCATATCACATATTCACGACAGAAAATGTCTTCGGTTGGAATTCGGTTGTCCGAAAAGCCGTCGAATCTGCGTTGGTCCCTATGGATCAAACGACTGCACCGCGACCAAATCGACCGGTAAATACCTCTCGCTAAAATAGTTCTGAGCCTTAAGCAACGTCGTGCTTCTGTGCAAACAACGTTTGCCTTGTTAAGTTTGTTCCAAGCAACATGGATCAACTTCGCTTTGGCACGCACGACGCAACAACTCTTGGAAGACCGGGCACGATTGCTTGGGCCCAACGTATCCACTTTTTATGATAACCCTGTCCACTTTGTGAAAGGTGAGGGCGTTTGGCTTTGGGACGCTGATGGTCGAAAGTACTTGGACTGTTACAACAACGTGCCGCATGTCGGACATTGCAATCCAAGGGTTGTTGAAGCGATTTGCCGTCAGGCCGGCAAGCTGAATACGCATACTCGGTATTTGCATGAAGGGATAATCGAATACCTTGAGAAACTAACCGACACGATGGCACCGTCTTTGAATACAGCCATTCTGACCTGCACCGGATCAGAGGCAAATGACATCGCCTTGCGGATGGCGGAAGCCGTTTCCGGTAAACGCGGGATCATCGCGACGGACGCGACCTATCATGGCAACACGTCACTTGTCAGTCAGCTCAGCAGGTCGAACGTACCGGATGTCGGTTTCGGGCTGGACAAATACGTTCGCTTCGTCAACGCGCCGGACAGTTATCGCTACCCCGATACAGATGGACAGCACTTTGCAACGGCAGTGACCGAACAAATCGATGTGCTTGAGAAAGATGGAATTGGTTTTGCTGCACTCATTGTTTGCCCCTATTTTCTGAATGAAGGATTTCCGGACAATCCCGACGGCTGGCTACGACCTGCGGCAGATGCAGTCCGCAAAGCTGGTGGTCTCTTGATCTGCGATGAGGTGCAATCGGGATTTGGCCGCACTGGTACGCACATGTGGGCGCACGAAAAAATGGGCATCGTCCCTGATATCATGACACTGGGAAAGCCAATGGCAAATGGGCACCCTATGGGCGGAGTGGTAGCTGACACCGATATCGTTGCTGCATTCCGCCAAGGGTACAGGTACTTTAACACATTTGGGGGCAACCCTGTATCCTGTGCGGCGGCCATTGCCGTACTGGAAGAACTGGAAGAAGCGGAACTTGTCGCGAATGCCAAGCGGGTCGGTGATTATGCGCGCACGCGAATGGCGGCGTTGAAGGAAAAGTACGACTATATCGGAGATGTCCGTGGATCTGGATTGATTTTCGGCGCAGAAATGGTGCGTGACAGAATAACAAAAGACCCAGCCAGTGATTTCACTGACCGCGTCATTAACGAAATGCGCCAACGCGGGATCATCCATTCAAAACTGGGGCGGTACAAAAACACCCTAAAAATCCGTCCCCCCATGCCTTTCTCTTGTCAAAACGCAGACCTATTGTTCGACAATTTGGACGAGGTTCTGGGCACCCTTGCGCCATCGTGAAACATGTCGTTGATACCGCCTTACGTGTATGGGGTATGGAACGCGCCGACGTCAGCTTGGTCGCTGAGCGAGAAAACACGGTATACGAAGTGCGTTTGGGAACCATGCGCCTGGCGCTTCGCGTACACCGGCAAAGCTATCGCACCGATGGTGAGCTGCGATCGGAACTGGAGTGGATGGCGGCGATGGCCGAAGCGGGACTCTCTGTGCCCGCACCGGTTCCAACTCCTAAAGGTGAGGTTCTGCGCCATATCGAGGGGTTTCAAGTGGATGTTTTGACCTGGCTCAAAGGCGAAACAATGACCTCTGCTTTGCCAAAACTCGGCGTTACGGAGCGAAGGCAGCTTTTTTTTGAACTTGGTCGTGAAATGGCACGCCTTCATCAAGCGTCCGACGCGTGGGACGCCCAATCAGGATTCATCCGGGTCCACTGGGATCGTGACGGGTTAGTCGGCGACGCTCCGCTATGGGGCAGGTTCTGGGGAAACCCCTCTCTCACAAATGCCGACCGGGCCGTCTTTGTGAAATTCAGAAATCACGCATCAGTTAAACTCAACCGGATCGGAAAATCGCTTGACTATGGATTGGTGCATGCAGACCTCGTGCCGGATAATATATTAGTAGATAATGGTTTTCTGAAAATGATCGACTTCGATGATGGTGGCTATGGCTATCGTTTGTTCGACGTTGCAACAGCGCTGTTCAAGCATATTTCTGACGCCGACTATCGAATGCTTCAAAGCCGCCTGTTCGATGGCTATCGGTCAATTCGCCCTCTGGATGTTTCTGAATTGGATCTGTTTCTGTCGATCAGAGCTGCAACCTACGTTGGGTGGATCATTACCAGAGTGGACGAACCCGGTGGTCTGGAAAGAAATACGCGTTTCATCGAAACCTTCAGACGTCTGGTTACAAAATACCTTCAACATCTTGAATAAAATAGTCATTCGGCCTGGGATGTGCTGCAGAGTTTTACAAGCCTTGTTTTCGTTCGCTGTGACCGGCTCCAAGGCTTATCCTGCAGCCAAAACAAGCGTATAGCTTTCTTTTAACTAACAAAGATACCTTTAATTATATACAATACAGTGTTAGTATTCGCACTGATTTAAATTACTATTTTTTTGTTAGATGCTCATATCAAAAAGACGCATTTGCCGGCGGCTGGGCCACTGGTTTTTACCAATTGACCATTTTATTGATGACCAGGACGGTGACCTTTACACGTTTTGGCATTGCCCGTTGTGCGGTATTGAGCGGGTATCGAAAAGCATCCAGATTGAGGCAGCTCGCCGCCGCCAAAGATGGTTGGTCACAGGGATCTTGATACTCGCGATCTGGGGACCGATTTTGGCATTTGACCGGGTATTCGCCTAAAGGATTCCCCCAACTGTTTCGTCGAGGTTGGATGCCCTTAGAATTTGAGAGGCTTAAATGAAAAGCTCGCCAAGTTTCTGCTTTTTCTTGTTTCTTACCGCAACGAAACAGTCAATTGTACAAGGTGTGAGGCTGATCTGTTGTCCAACTGGTAGGTCGAAGGTGATTAGAAAAGGCGTCATGGGAAAAGTCAAAAATTCAGGACTATCGCAGTTTCAGCAGAGTTTTTGCACAAAGGGCCGCTTCGGGTTCATAGAACAGGAAGCGACTTGTTGCTAGGGGCGCGTTATAAGGCGCCTTCGGACAAAATAATGCTTGGCGGCTCCTTGATGGCTGAAAACGGATACTCGCCGGAAAACTGAAAATCCGCGAATTGAATTTCTGCCATTTTGCTATGCATGAGTTTGTTCAGAACGACGCGTTGGGATGCTGCAGATGATAGCCCCCCCAATGCTATTTTATAGCCTTTATTCCTTGCAACCTCGTGAGCGGCGTTGCGCATTTTTTGGTAGATGCCTTGCCCAATTGCCTCTGCCGATACTGCTCCCATATCGACCAGCGCCGCGTCACCAACGGAAACCTTTCGTTTGATTTCATACCGACGGCATAACTCCGCTGTAAGAGCCAGCATTGGCGCAAAACGTTGTGCTAGGGCAGGATTTTTGGTCGGCAGACTCGTGAAATCTGTTACTATGAGACACCCGACAAGTTTGTTAGATCTGAGGTCAGTTGCAGCAACCGATAAGCCTTCTTCCACCATTTTTTCGAACGGGCGGCGGAGGTAATCCTGATACTCATTCAACTCGATCCCCAAGGCCCGATGTAACGTGCTAGATGCTACAAATACGCGGGTCGCCAGATCGAATGCCGACTCTAAGTGCTCCTGTTCAAACGCATGTACGTTAATCTTCATACCGTTCACCTGCTGACGGCGCATACTTGGTGAAATTTCCGTTATCTCGCATAGAGACAATTATCTTATTATCCGATTGTTCAGATCGTTCCAGAAGTTCCACGATCCAACCACCGAGTTTTTCCGTGGCCTCAACTTAGTATCCGACATTTGGTGTATGTAACTGCGCCTATTCAAAACCCACGAGTAATTTCGGAGTCAAAGGTCATAATGCGAGTAGAGATGGGTTGATCAGTCACGCGAGCGATCCAGATAATTCAGGTTGTGACGCTGGTATATTGTTCAATTCCTGATGGTGTCCTGAGCACGGTCGCCGCCCGTTGGCCCGGCCAAAGCGCTATTTTTTAGAATCCACACATGGTTGAAGTCGAGTGAAACCGAACGATTAAAGCTAGCATTCTATCAATGGAACGAATTTGTAACCACATGATAAAATTAGCTTTTCGATCATACCAATGGCTGAAAAGGTAGGCGGCAAAATCTACTTTGCGAATAAATCAGCCAAATTGATCTTGAACACTGAAATCTAGTACGTCGACGCCAGCTATCTTAAATAAAATCTTCGGTCCAATATGGACGCTAGGTTAAGATGCTCCAGTTTCCGAATTGATATCGCCATTCCGAGGACCCATAAGGTGCTAAAAATACTCCTCCCAATAGCCGCAATTGTGCTCAGCAATGGTGCGGAGGCCGACGAGCGGCCAATCTTCGATGCGCATATTCACTACAGTCATGATGCCGTGAAACTGGTGCCACCCGAACAGGTGGCCAAAATCCTCAGGGATGCCGGCGTACGAAAGGCGCTAGTTTCCAGTTCGGACGACAACGGCACTCAACTGCTGGCGGCAGCGGCGCCTGACATCGTTGTTCCGGCGCTTCGGCCTTATCGTCGTCGTGGTGAGATCAACACATGGATGCACGATGACACTGTCATTGACTATCTGGAAGAAAATCTGGCGAAAAATGAATACGAAGCAATAGGCGAGTTTCATGCATACGGGGATGATATCAAGACATCGGTTATCCAGCGTATGATCGAACTTGCAAAAGAGCGGAACCTAATTCTTCACCACCACGGAGATCGTGAGGCGGTCGACTTGATCTTCGAAACCTGGCCGGAGGCTCGGGTGCTATGGGCCCACTCTGGCTTTGACGATCCGGCAAATGTTGTTGAGGCTTTGGACGCGTATCCCAGGCTTTGGGCCGATCTGGCATATCGATCAGATATGGTTTCACGCGGCGTTCTTGACCCTGATTGGAAAACCGCATTCGAGGCGCACCCTGATCGGTTCATGGTCGGCACGGATACTTTCGCGCCGGAGCGTTGGTATTACGTGGGGCCGCATGCCGATTTTTCACGCGACTGGTTGAATTTGCTACCTGACCAGATTGCGGACAACATCGCGTTTGCTAACGCAGAAAGGTTGTTGGCATCAGAATGATCCGCTGGTTTTTCTGGTTTCTAATTTTTTCCGGCACGGCCATGGCCTGTGAATCTAACGGTCAACGCATGGTGGAAGAAACTCAAAATGCGCCCGAAGTGCATTTGGTTGTTGATGAAATTCTGTTGGCCCAACCGTTTTCTGTTCTGGTTTCGATCTGCAATGAAATTACAGTGGGTGACATACGTGTCGATGCAATTATGCCTGCTCACCAACACGGATTGAACTATGTACCCGAGGTTACCGCGCTGGGCGACGGTGTGTTTCGGGTGGACCAGATTCTGTTTCATATGCCGGGATTATGGCAGTTGCAGATCGACGTCGAATTTAGGGGAGAGTCATTGTCTTACACTTCCGAAATTGAGCTGAAATGAAGCGGTGGGTGACAGCCGCATTGTTGGCAATGCCGGGAACGGCGCACGCAGAAGTGCTCTTGTCGCGGAATGAAATTCAACAAACACTATCTTTTGGGCCGTGGCCACCGTCATTCCAAGCTGACCTCAGCAACAGAGTCTCGAATAATCCAAGGGCGATTGCGCTGGGAGCGGCGTTATTCAGTGATCCCATTCTTTCTGTCGACGGTGCATTCGCGTGCGCAAGTTGCCACGACCCAGAGCAGGCATTTACCACCTCCGAGCCCCGTGCGGTCGGACGCGTCTTATTAGATCGGAACACGCCAACACTGAAGAACCTGGCAGGCCTACGTTGGTATGGCTGGGCAGGTAAGAGTGATAGTCTTTGGGCAGCCAGTTTGCATCCGATCATCGAAAAAAGGGAGATGGCGCACAGCAAGGAAAGTCTAAAAGACGCTATTGTTGCGAGTCCTTATATTGATGATTTTGAAGCCATTTTCGGTGATACCCAAAACCAAGGAGCCGATTTAGTATTAGTAAATATTGCCAAAACTCTGTCATCCTACTTGGAAACATTAACTACCGAGAGGACCCAATTTGACGATTTTCGGGATGCGCTAGAGCGCGGCGATATGGCCGCCGCTTCGAATTATCCTGACGCTGCTCAGCGAGGTCTTCAGCTGTTTCTGGGACGCGGAAATTGTTCGTTGTGCCATAACGGTCTCAGGTTTTCCAATAACGAATTCCACGACGCTGGCGTACCGTATTTTCTTAGTGAAACCGAAGTTGACGAAGGTCGGTTTGGTGGATTGAACTTTTTACTCTCCAGCGCTTACACGCTAGATGGGGATTGGAGCGACGATCCTGCTAAGCAAGGTGCATGGGCCGTTCGTAGTATACGCCGAAGCCATTCCAATTTTGGTACTTTCCGTACGCCATCCCTGCGGGGTGTGGCCGAAACCGCTCCTTATATGCATGACGGCAGCTTGAACGACCTGGAAGCTGTTGTACGACATTACAACGAGATTGATGTGGAAAGACTTCATGCCGACGGTGAAGCCATACTATCCGAATTGAATTTGTCTGAGCAGGAAGTCTCTGATTTGGTGGCGTTTTTGGAGACCCTGTCTAGCTCTCCGTAACCTTGGAATTTTATTTCTGATCAGGTCCCAGAGTGTTTTCGAAATTTGCGATTTGGTGTCAGAGCTAGCCATCGCTGCATGGCAACTGTCAGGGCCTAAATTGACAGAGGATCAAGCTCAGTGCCGTCATTTTTCTGCCGCAGACAAAAGCAGCTTTGCCAACAAAGCAGGCGGTTTTAAATATCATCGGAAAATCAAACGTTCAGTGTATAGTTTGTTCCAAGCTTGGAGGGACACATGCTCCGTTTGATATTTTTTTTGTATTTTATGATTGTGAGTGCGGCTGCCGCCGAAGATACGCCAGCGACACAGCCGGGGGATCGAAATTATTCTCCGTACCCGCAGCAGGATTTTCCTAATCAGGTCTTCTTTGGCGATACACATCTTCACACGACTTACTCTGCCGATGCCGGTATGATTGGGAATACTCTTGGTCCTGATGAGGCATATCGTTTTGCAAAGGGCCAAATTGTCGCTTCAAGCACGGGTGTACAGGCAAGATTGCGACGTCCCTTGGATTTTCTCGTTATTGCCGATCACGCTGAGAATCTCGGTCTTGCACCACTTCTGATGGCTAAGGACGAAGTCCTTCTTTCTACAGAATTTGGTCAACAGCTTGACGCTGCTGTCGAAGCGGGTGATCCGGCGGGCGCGTGGTCCATATGGAGCCAAGCAAAGTCGGGCGGCGTGGACCCTTTGGCGGATTACCCGGAAATCTACCAAAGCGCCTGGAGCAATATTACCGAAGCGGCCGAAGCTCACAACAGCCCGGGTTTCTTCACGGCATTAATTGGCTTTGAGTGGACTTCTAATCCCGGTCGAAACAACTTGCATCGCAATGTCATTTTTAGAGGGGGTAAGGAAGGGGCTGACAAGATCATACCGTTTTCGAATTTTGACAGTTTCGACCCGGAAGACCTTTGGCAATGGATGGAGCAAGCCGAAGTTACGACAGGTCAGAAGCTTCTGGCTATTCCCCATAACGGAAACTTGTCTAATGGCTTAATGTTCGACGAGGTTCGGCTTTCAGGAGAGGCATTCGATGTTGAATACTTTAAGCGACGTGCTCGTTGGGAACCCATTTATGAAATCACGCAAATGAAAGGAGATGGGGAAACCCATCCAACGCTTTCTCCGGACGACGCGTTCGCTGATTTTGAAACATGGGATAAGGGTCAGCTAGGGCCAGAGCCTAAGACACCCGAGATGCTACCGCGCGAGTATGCCAGATCAGCGCTGCGTAGAGGGCTGGCATATGAGGGGGAGATGGGGGTTAACCCGTTCAAATTTGGCGTGATCGGATCCACAGATTCCCACACTTCGCTTTCGACGGTCGGTGAGGATAACTTCTTTGGTAAAGTTGCGGCAGTGGAACCAACCGCAGATCCCATTCGATTTGAAGAGGTGGTTGGCGGCATCGGGGGGGACGACTCGGTCGCGCAGTATGCGTGGCAGACATCCGCATCCGGACTCGCGGCCGTTTGGGCCAGGGAAAACACGCGAGAAGCCATTTGGGACGCGCTAGCTCGCAAAGAGGTATTTGCCACTACTGGCCCTCGCATCCGAGTCCGAGTTTTCGCTGGTTACGATTTCTTGGAGGCTGATCTACCGCGTGCTGATTTTGACGCATACGGTTACGACAACGGCGTTCCAATGGGTTCCGATTTGTTTCCAGACGCGGAAGGTCGAGCACCGCGGTTTGTTGTTCGGGCGCTGCGCGATCCGGACGGGGCAAACCTTGATCGTATTCAGATCATAAAAGGCTGGTTGAACGCAGATGGGTCAACGTCAGAGCAGGTATATGACGTGGCTTGCGGAGGGCGCGAATTGATCAACCAAGTTTGTGACGGCCAAGTCGGCAACACCGTTGATAGTGTTGCTTCAACATGGACAAATGATATTGGCCAAGCCGTCCTTGCGGGCTTTTGGGAAGACCCGAATTATGATCCTAAACAAAAAGCATTCTACTACGTTCGGGTTCTTCAAATACCGACACCGCGCTGGACAACTTATGATGCAAAAGTCTTTGGTGTTGCGACACCGGAAGGTGCGCCGCTATCCATTCAGGAACGTGCATATACGTCGCCCATTTGGCATGTCGGTTACGAATGAGCCTGGAAATACAATCCCAATTTTTCGTATGGTACGGGCACCCGACAACTTACGGGGCGATATGTGGTCAAGCACTTTGGACAGTCAAAGAAAAACTAATCACTGTCATCCCGCTTTAACATTGGTCAGGCACCCGCTAACCTGACGTTGTCACTGGCAATTAGGCAGGCACTTACCAAAAGCGCGTGGAGAGGCAGCATGGTTTCGCGTTCACTGGGTTTAATTGGCTTGGTTTTTCTGTGTTCCACGCCGTTGGCCGCAGGTGCAACTGTGGCCTGCACTGTTTCTTCAAATGCCGCTGCAGTTGAAGTTATTGATCTTTTCGCGTTTCCTGTTGCAACATCTGAGGTCCTAAGAAAGATACCAGTCGGCGATTTGGTTCTATTTCCGGATCAGAGTTTGGCGCCTGCTCAAGCCGAAGGCTGGACTTGGGTTCGGCACGACAAAACCCAAGCTAATATTTGGCAAAGCGGCACCTTCGGCTGGATCGCAGCGAACAGTCTGACCGAGTGCGGTTAGACAAGTGTCCAATCTACGTTGCTTTTCCGAGTTGCGGAAGAACGCCTAAAGTCAGGTTTCAAGGTGAAGCAAAGATATGCGTTCCACCAAAGCCCGTTGTACGACGGCAAATCTGGGTGTATGCGCGATTTCTTCTAATGTCGCGACCCAGAGTGGCACCTCGATTTTGGGTTCTACGTTCTTTGTTCTTTGAAGTCGGGGATCCGCGTCGCCAATGAATGCGGGCAGAAACGTTTTGCCCACTCCCTTAGCAGCCATCTGCTGAAGAACCAAAAAACTGTCTGCCCCGGTGGTTATTTCGTCAGCATCGACGTGCTCCGCCAGCCATTTAGCTGGAAGCGAGCGGCTCAACGCCCCATCAAGCTTCATCCATTTTCGATTTGGATAACCGTCATCATAAACTCCAAACGACAATGTTCCCGAGCGCTCTCCAACGAGACCTTCCCCAAGTTGAACCGACGGACGCACTGCGATATCTGCAGTCAATCTTGATAAATCATGGTGGCTATTTCCGCTCAACAGTGTCAATTCCAGACCGGGATAAAGCGCAGAAATATCGCTTATTACCTTGGGCAGCACGAGTTGGCAGAGGCTGTCAGTGGACGCAATACGTACTTGGCCCACTGGTGACTGGTTTGCTCCTACAATTGCACGCTCGACAGAAAGTACCGCATCTTCAACACTTTCCATCGCTGACAGAATTGTTCTAGCCTCAGGCAGCGCGGAATATCCTGACGGGTTCTTCTGAAATATCACGCAACCATTGCGCTCTTCGAATGCAGCAACCCTGCGAAGAACTGTGGCATGCGTGACGCCCAGGGCCGTCGCAGCAGCATTCAAAGAACCGTATTTGTTCACAGCAAGTGCGTATCGAATATCATCCCAGTTTTGGCTGTTCATAAATTGACAACTGACGCCGAATAACAAACAATTACAAGAAAATTCGTTCAAGCTAGAATTCTATGTATTCAACAGGGAGACACATCATGATGAAGAAGTTCTCAATCTTCACGGCAGGTCTTTTGTCAGTAGCCGTGATTGGAACAGCCATTGCCCATGAAAGTGAAAACCCAGCTGTCAAAGCTCGGACTTCGATAATGCAACTTTATGCCTTCAACCTTGGTGCGCTCGGCGGCATGGCCAAGGGAGACGTGGAATATGATGCCGAAGCGGCAACTCGAGCCGCGAATAATTTGGTCGTTCTGACCCAGATCGATCAATCCGCGATGTGGCCTGCCGGTTCCGACAATGCGTCAGACCCTTCCTCGCGCGCTTTGCCTGCTATCTGGGAGAACTTTGCGGATGTTGGTGCCAAGGGGCAGGCGATGGCCGACGCCGCTGTTGCCATGCAAACCGCGGCAGGACAAGATGTCGAAGCGTTAAAGGCAGCGATGGGTGATCTAGGCGGAGCCTGCTCGGCATGTCACAAAGCTTACAGAGCGCCAAAAGAATAATGAGGCGCTGATGGCGCGGCGAATTCTTCTTTTCGCTGCAGGCGTTGTTACTGTGGTTGGGTTGACTGGTTTGATGCTAACCCGACCACAGAGAGTAGACGAGGCGCAACTAGCCGGAATCTCGCCAGACCTTAAAAGAGGTGAGTCGGTTTTCTATGCGGCAGGATGCGCATCTTGCCACTCGGCGCCAGACGCCAGCGGGGATGAAAAGCTTTTACTAACTGGCGGTCGCCGGTTTCAGACGGATTTCGGTACATTTGTAGCGCCTAACATTTCCAGCGATCCTGAGGCTGGGATCGGTTCATGGTCCGCGCTGGATTTGGCAAATGCGCTAATCCATGGCACGGGTCCTAAGATGGAACATTATTATCCGACCTTTCCGTATAACTCATACACCAACATGACCGCCGAAGACATTGTTTCGCTTCATGCTTTTTTGAACACACTTCCAGCTGTCGCCACCGAGAGCGACCCGCACGAGATTGGCTTTCCCTTCAATATTCGGCGCAGCTTGGGAGGATGGAAATTTCTGTATTTGAAACCCGGTTGGGTAGTTCAAGAAGATCTGAACGATCAAGAACAGCGAGGCAGATACTTGGTTGAGGCGCTGGGCCACTGCGCTGAATGTCATACACCACGTAACAGTTTAGGTGGTTTGAAGCGTGATCTTTGGCTGGCAGGTGCGCCAAATCCCAATGGAAAAGGTCGAATTCCCGGCTTGACCACTAACCAGCTTGATTGGTCCGAAGCCGACATCGCAGAATATCTGAAATCGGGCTTCACCCCGGACTACGATAGCGCCGGTGGAGAAATGGTGGAAGTCATCGAGAACACATCGCGGCTCACCGATAGTGATCGATTGGCAATTGCCGCTTACCTAAAGGCCGTTCCCAAATAGGCGATTAATCTGGGTTCAGGGCAGTCGGTTGATTGAGTAAAGCCAGCGGGCTATTTTGAACAGTCGCGGACGCACAGTGAGACAATTTAATGTTTAAAAACAAAGACTAAGGGATCGGTTTAACTTCGCTTGGCTTTGCGAATGGTTTTCTTTTGTAAAGTGCAATACAGAAACTTTAGTGGTGCAGTAGATTTAGCAACCATTGCATACATCGATGGGCTCACATGTCGATAAGGTGGGCGAATGAGATGTTAAATATTGGATTCGGCGACCCGTTACAGCATCCATTCGACTGGCAACCAACGAACGACAGCTGTGAGCGCACGCTGGACGCCATTAGTTTCTGGGTCTGTGGCGTGAACGATAACTGTCCCGTCTTTTTCTTCTTGCATCCAGATCATCTGACCATCGTTGTCGAGTTCAACGCGATACGCAAAGTCGGGTTTGTTCAATTGCGAAGCAAGCGACGCAGCAATCGCAGGGCTTTCGACCAACAGTCCCATTTCAGTATTGAGACGTGCCGATCTGGGATCGAGATTATACGAGCCAATAAAGACCCTTTGGCCATCCGATCCAAAGACTTTCGCGTGCAAACCCGACGCTGACCCCGCTAATATCTCTGGCAGGCTCCGGTCACGATGTTCCTGCCTTAAAGCTCGAAGCTCCAACAATTCCACACCGCTTTTCAGCAGATCGCCCCTATACCGCATGTAAGCGGCGTGGACTGGCATTACGTCTGTAGCGTCCAGTGAGTTGGTCAAAACTCGAACTTTCACACCTGATCGGGCTAATTCTTCCAGAACGTTGGCGCCTCTTTCACCGGGAATAAAATATGCTGACACCAGGTCAAGTGAGGTTTGAGAACCATTGGCGAAATCAATCAATTGCTCAACGATTAAGTTTTCGCTTTTGACTTCGCCCAAGCCTTTTGCCGGATCATCGACAAAAAGAGTGACTTCGCTCCACTCGAATTTAAGGTCGTGTGCCGCTATTCGATCAGCCAGTTCGTTCTCGGTGATCGCTTTCTGATAACCTGCCCCAGCGGCAGTCTGGCGCGCAGATTCTGCCCTGGCTTGAAGGTTTTGCCCTTTTGGAACATTCAAAAAAAGGTCTGCATCATAAGATGAAGCACTGTTCCAGTAGGAATCGAAGGATTGTGAAACTTCGTCCACAATCGGGCCAATGGCTATCGCATCTACATCAAGGTAATGAGTTCCTGCTCCGTAGTCGAAGTAAATATCCCCTATGTTACGACCTCCGACAATCGTGGCAACGCCGTCCACTGTCATTGACTTGTTGTGCATGCGCCTATTAAGGCGGCTGAAATCAAATGCGTAAGACAGGAGCTTGGGCCGCCTGAGTGTAAACGGATTGAATATGCGTACATTGGCAGTCGGCAGTGCATCTAACTCAGCAAGCAAATCATCCAACCCAGATATGCCGTTGTCATCGACCAGCAATCTAATCTGCACACCGCGTTCTGCGGCTGATCTCAGCTCGTCTAGTAGCATCAGGCCTGTTACATCGTCTTGCCAAATGTAGTATTGCGCATCGATTGACGAGACTGCCTCTCTCGCAAGGATTGCTCTTGCCGCAAAGGCTGCGCGCCCGTTGCCTAACGGTCGTACCCCGTCAAGCCCGGGGTTCCGTTCAAGCGCATTTTGAATAGTCGCCCCCAAGGGACCGGTCCAATCGGGATCTTGTTTCAATGTTCGTTCGGAAAAGTTTTCTTTGGGAAGGGGGAATGCCAACCTTAACCCGAATATGGCAACTGCGATCACCGCCACCAAAATCAAAAAAATCTTGATCAGCCGCATTCCTAGCCTCGTGGTTTGGTATGTTAGTTTGCTTTGTTCCTGAATTTGACCCATCGCCGATTAGTTTTTCAAGAACTTACGCTTGGGCGAGAAAATTAGCGCTGCGTTGTGTCCCGTTTCGGGCAAAGCGGCTATTCAAAAGAAAGCATCGTTCGTCTGTTACGAGTCCAAACTTGCATTTGATTGTAATCCCTCGGTGCACTTTTCCGCTTAAATGGCAGGCGATTTTTGAATCACTGTCTCGTTGTATGGAAACTTTGCAAGGCTTGTTAACAAGGTGAACAATGTTTTTAGCTTCCGCGCCTGGGTCAAATTTACAAAAGGAATAAAGTTGTCGATGCGTGGTGCAATATTCCGTTTGTATCAGACATTTTCCTTATTTCAGCTTTGCACGCGGTTGGGAGAGGATAGAGCAGGATTGTACCTGTCAATGTTTTGGTCGGTTACTCTACCTAAAGCGTAATATGGGCGCACGACGGAGAGGGCCGAATTTGTACCTGTGCTAAGGCGGGGTTGGAACATTTCGAAGAGCCAGGTCTCGAAGTGGGAATGCTAATCCGGAAATAGCGCGGCATTGCCGGCGGGGCTTACTGGAAGCTACCTGCAGCCGTTCGTTCATGGATCGCTGTCGGTCGATACCTATAATTCATCAGCGATGGTGAGGTACATAACAATAACAACCCCTCTACTGAATTAGACGTCGAGCGTCGACGGAATTGCGATGGGTTTTCTTGTCAAGATTGATTAGCACTTCTTTTTGGGTCGCGGTTATTTTAGGATTTAAAATCAGAAACCTAAACGTTATGAACCACTGTTTCGCGTGCAAAGTGGGTGTCCAAATTTAGGCTACGTTCATTGTCGCAACAATTGTGTTACAGCGGCAAAAAAAACAGCCCTAATTATTCTTTGTGAAATATCACAAATGTCTTCTGTCCTGTTGGCCATGTGAGTTAATGTTCACGAATTCCCAACCTGAAACCAAGGGACCGCCAAGTCATGACTTCGAAGGCTGAACTTGAAACTGAATTGAAGAGACTCCGGGCACGAAATGCAGAACTGGAATCCAAGACAGTACAAGCTACCGAGACTAATGCAAAAAAACAAGACGGGTCAGCGGATGACATTCATAAGCTTCTGGCCGAAAGAGGAATAGACCTGAGCAAAGTCGAGAATGTGGGAGAGGCGTTGGTCGAGGAAATTGGCCGTTTGCAAAAGGACTACCCAATCACCGTTATTCTTGCAGCGTTCGCATTGGGATACGCTGTCGGCAGGGCACAAAGATAGGGAAAAATGATGAACCGGATTAGTAGGAACCTTACCACGATTTATCGGACCGAGCGCTTGATTACCCGCCGTCGTTTGGCTGTGGTACAACAGCAAACCGTGATGCTTGCCTTAGCAGGTATTGCCGCGATGGCCGGATTGGTGCTGTTGAACATCTCCATGTATTTCGTCTTGAAAACATGGTTGCCGTCTGCCGGATCTGCAGCCGTGCTTGCCGTAGCCAATTTGTTGTTGGCGTTTTTTTTGGCGTTGACCGCCAAGCGCACCAGTGTGGAAGAGGAAATCGCTCCGGCTGTTGAAGTGCGGGACATGGCGATTGCAGATATCGAGGCGGACCTTGAAGGTATGGCTGACGAAGCGCGCGACATTGTCATGGCGCTGAAGAACTTAGGATCAAATCCATTAGGGTCACTGTCGACGCTTCTGTTGCCCATTCTGACTGCCGTGCTGAAAGACAAAAAGAACTGACCGCACAGGGAAGAGAAGAACTTGGGTTAAGTGTGCCGTTCGCCCCATACTTGCACTGCCTCCTTACAGGTAAAATGCACCTGGTTAACAGTTGCCAGTTCCTCAAGCCCTCACTCTGCCATCCCTGCAGTTTGATTGAACCTGCATTCGTCCAAAGAGCACGGCAATTGGCTTGGTGGGCTTAGGAGAGGTCTTTTTTTCTACGTCTACGCATCCCTAGACGTTGTTACCCCAGACAACGCGTTCCATGCATTCTGCTGTGACAGAAACACTTGGCCGTTTAAATCGTCGATGAAATGAGACCTCTTCAACCGGTCCATTACAGGCCCTTTAACTTCAGACAAATGCAGGCCAATCTCAAGATCTTTAAGTCGGTGATTGATCGCTTCCAAACTTTCCAGCGCGGAATAATCCACCTCATTAACGGCGGAGAACATCAAAACGATGTGCTTCAGTTCTGAGCCGTCGGCAATGCGACTGTATACAAGATCCTCAAGAAAACGGGCATTTACGAAATAGAGGCTCTCGTCCACCCGCAGACTTAGCACCGTCGGGTTAGTCTCGACCTCATGACGTAGAATGTTGCGAAAGTGTTCTGTTCCGGGGACGCGACCAACCTCAGCAACGTGTGGGGTCGAGGTTTTATAAAGGTGCAACAACACTGAAATTGCCACACCTGAGGCCACGCCAATTTCAACGCCAAGACCCAGTGTAAGCAGAATGGTGGCTGAAACTGCGATAAAGTCCGCGCGCGAGTACTCCCACGTTTTGCGCAGGATAGAAAAGTCCACAAGGCTCAAAACAGCGACGATGATCGTTGCTGCCAGAGTAGCGTTGGGCAGGAAATAGACCAGCGGCGTCAAGACCAGCGAAGCAACTGCCAGACCAAATGCGGTAAAGGCTCCCGCGGCTGGAGTTTCTGCGCCGGCATCAAAATTGACGACCGAGCGAGCGAACCCACCCGTGACTGGATACCCACCTGTGAATGCCGCACCGATGTTGGCTGCTCCAAGCCCAATAAGTTCCTGATCCGGGTCGATACGTTGACGTTTCTTAGCTGCAAGTGTTTGGGCAACCGATACGGATTCGACAAAGCCGATCACTGAAATCAGAATTGCTGGAACCAAGAGCGCTCCTAGCAAATCGGGCGCAAAACCTGGCATAGCAAGCGGTGGCAAACTTTGGGGGACCTCACCAACGATTTTCACACCTTGACTGCTTAGATTCAAAGCCCAGACAGCGACTGTCGTGGCGACGACAGCGGCAACGGGTCCCGCCTTGGTTAGAACGTCGGCCAAACGCCCTGAGGCACCCAGGCGCAGCAATCCAGGCTTTAGCCCCTTACGGGCCCAAAATAGGAAAGCCGCCGCACTGACGCCGATTAATAACGTGATCCAATTTAACTCATGCAGATGGGAAGCAAGGGATAATAGGATCTCGAGCAGTGTATGGCCGTGGGCATTCACACCAAAAATATGCTTCAGTTGGCTGGCGGCGATCAAAATGCCGGATGCTGTGATAAAGCCAGCAATAACTGGATGACTCAGAAAGTTAGCCAGAAAGCCCAAGCGAAATAGACCTAAGAGTAACAAGAACCCGCCTGAGAGGAACGCGAGGGTCAAGGCCGCGACGGCATAGCCTGCCGAACCCTGTTCGGCGACTTGACCAACCGCCGACGCTGTCAGAAGTGAGACAACGGCAACTGGCCCAATGGCTAAGGCGCGACTGGTACCGAATATCGCGTAAAGGATGATGGGAGCGATCGAGGCGTAAAGACCGGCTTCTGGTGGGAGCCCAGCCAACAGCGCGTAGGCCAATGACTGCGGAATCAGCATTATCGTGACGATAACCGCCGCCATCAGATCGTTGGAAAGCTGTTCCCGACCATAGCTGTGCGCCCAGCCAAGGATGGGCAAAAATTGCGCCGCCCGCATCAACATCTATTGCTATCCCAGCGCATTTTGATGAGCTTGCCAGAGCTTCGTCGCCCGCTGTCCGCTGCGGCAATACCCTAAGACGGGCCCAGGCAACTCTGCTAATGCGGCGGCAAAAGCAACATGGTTGTAGTCGGTCGGGCCAGACGGGCTTACAGGAATATATTGCATCGAAAGACCCTGTGCGCGTGCACTCTTATCGATTTCGGCAAATGGTGGCTGGCCCTCTGCTTCACCATCCGGGCGGGCGCAAACCAGGGACTTAAATCCGAGCTTCTTGATCTCGTCCATGTCGCCGGGCACAACCTGACCGCAGGTCGCAAATTGACCCGAGAGTTTCTTGATGTCCATAAATCGATCTCTTTCAAAAGTTTAGAGCTGGTTCACAGGCACTTTGAGCATGGGGTTGCCATCGTTATCGGTTGGAACTTCCCCGGCGCGCATATTCACTTGCAGCGATGGAATGATCAGTTTTGGCATCGCAAGTTGGGCGTCACGTTCTGTGCGGAATTTGACGAAATCTTCTTTTGTTTTGCCGACACCGACATGGATATTATTCGCCTTTTCTTCAGCAACAGTTGTCTCCCACTGGATGTCACGACCGCCTGGGCCGTAATCGTGGCACATGAACAACCGCGTCGCATCAGGTAGTGCCAGAACCTTTTGAATGCTGTCGTACAGAGAAGCCGCGTTGCCTCCGGGAAAGTCCGCACGAGCCGAACCTCCGTCGGGCATAAACAGCGTATCCCCAACAAAGGCTGCGTCACCCATGACATGGACCATGCAAGCTGGAGTGTGGCCTGGTGTGTACATGGCGAAGGCCGGCATATTGCCGATCATATAGGTGTCGCCGTCCTCAAACAGCTGGTCGAATTGACTTCCATCGCGCTGGAATTCGGTTCCTTCGTTAAAGACCTTTCCGAAAGTGTCCTGCACTATCGAAATTTTCGAGCCTATGCCGATTTTCCCGCCGAGCTTTTCCTGAATATATGGAGCTGCACTCAGGTGATCCGCATGGACATGGGTTTCGATGACCCATTCCAACTTCAGCCCCTGCGTCTGGATCTGGTGGATCAGCTCGTCCGCGTGATCGTATGTTATACGCCCAGCCGCGTAGTCGATGTCCATCACGCTATCGACGATGGCGCACGAGTTTGAGGTCGGGTCTTTAACGATATAGCTGATGGTGTTTGTAGCCTCATCAAAGAAGGCTTGTACTTGTGGCTTGATCCGCATGTTCACGGGGTAGTTCATCGTTCTTACTCCTAAAAAACTATCAAGTAAGGGCCTTAGGCGGTCGCCTTGGCGACTTGACCGAACAGCAATCGACGCAATCCGAAACCGGCAATAACGGCAACAAGGAATAGGGCGACTTCCCATCGTCCGGTACCAAGCGCCGGAATCGCGGCGCCGGGACAGAAGCCAGCGACCCCCCAGCCGATGCCGAACAGCGCTGAACCGCCGATCAAACGCGCATCAATTGTTTTCGAAGTAGGCAACTGAAAGCCGTCGCTGAACATAGGGGCAGAACGACGCCAAACCACACGGTAGCCTATGAACGTCACCAACAAGGCGCCTCCCATTACGAAGGCAAGACTTGGGTCCCAAGTTCCGGCGATATCAAAAAAATTCAGTACTTTGGCCGGGTCCATCATACCCGAGATAGCAATGCCAATGCCAAACACGAGACCCGTGAAAAGGGCGAATATCATCTTCATGGGATTAACCTCCAAAGACGTGACGGATGAGAAAAACAGTGATTGCTCCGGTGGCCATGAATGTCGGAACAGCCACCAGGGAACGAACCGAAAGGCGCGACAATCCGCAAACACCGTGACCTGATGTACAGCCGGACCCAAGGCTACCGCCAAGGCCAACGATAACGCCGCCGATGACGATCATTGCCGGGCTGACTGGAACCGAAAGCGAAGGCATGGCCCCGGTCACCACAAAAATTACCCCAGGGGCTAAGATCATGCCGATTGTCAAGGCAATTCGCCAAGCGAATTCTTCGCGGCTTTCGGGGAATGCCAAGCCAGACAAGATGCCCGTGGCGCCCATGATACGCCCCAGTCCAAGCATAAGAAGAACAGCGCCAAGGCCGATCGCGAGCCCACCTCCAAACGAAGCGAAGGGTGTAAATGCGGTTTCCATAAAAAGTCTCCGGTCGTTCAAGTTGAAACCTGATTACCGGTCGAGCGGCGCTATTTCAGTGACAATGTCACCTAACTGACGAATTCATTCGCTTTGTGCCAAATGCTCTAGTGCAGCTTTGTCTTGCAGAGTTATCCGCCCCCTTGTTTGCTGGATCATTCCTCGTTTTTGAAAGTCGTTAAGGATGCGGGAAACAACCTCTCGCGCAGTTCCAAGCTCATTCGCAAGAGCCTGGTGCGTTGTTTGGATTTCGTCTTGCCCACCCTCTAATACAAGAAGGCGTTCAGCCAATCTGACATCCATCCTGCCAAAGGCGACATCATCAACAACGCGCAGCAGATCAATCAAGCGACGCGAATATGCCGAGAAAACAAAGCGACGAAAGCTATCTTCTTCGGCAGCAAGTCGGTCAAACGAATTCTTGGGTAACGTGATAGCCGTAACATCTGTCTCGGCAATTCCCTCGGCGTTGTAAGCCTCTTCTGACAACATACAGGCCGTCGTTAGTACGCAGCTCTCACCAGCCTCGACACGATAAAGAACGATCTCACGTCCGACATCAGAACTTTGCGACACCCGAATCCGACCGGTATGCAAAAACATCAGACTGTCAGGGATATTCTCAGGACCAAATACCTGTTGTCCTTGCCTGTACGTGACCACGCGCGCTTCGCGCAGAAGTTTGTCACGCACCCGGCGGGGCAGGTTTCGGGTGCCAAGAAAGCTTTCTGTCCAATCTCCAACGGAATTCGCCAATAGTCGTCCACTTCTACTAGATTTCAGTCAGTTTGCATGAGTCTTATACAAAGCACCCAAAGAGTAAGTGTTGTAAACGGCCAGTCTTTGAACCGAAGAGAAAACCAAATCTGCCGTACGCAACCATCCGTCCCGAAAATTAGAAGCAGGAGGAAAAAGAATTGAAGGATCAAATTCATCTGCATAGGCAGACGAGAAAGCCATTACAGCAATCGAGATAGCAAGATCAGTTGGCAGCTTACATCTCGGCATAGACTATCCTCCTTGGGCAACAATTCAAATTTTCGGATAATGGTGCCTCAAAGTATTATACCAACGGCCAACGAATGGAAAAATAAGGGAATTGACCAATAAACCTTTCGGTTCGGTGGGAAGTTGGTCACAAAAAAATAGATCCAAATAAAAGTGTTTGTATCCTGGGAACAACTTCTGGCATCTGGGTATTTCGACCAGCGCCCAATTGCGAATGCATCATATTTATCTGGCGATATGCGTCCGACGAGATCGCGTTTCCGATGGCAATCACAATTTAGCAAAGAAATTTTTCCTATAACGAGGTCAAATGTTGCTTGGAACCAAACGTAAATTTTGCTTCGATCGGGACGGCTATGTAAAAAAGGGAAGAGGAGGTTCTTTATGTGCTTTTCGTCCCAAGCCAGCTTTATAGCCGGTGCCGCGCTCGTGGCTTTCAGTGGCTTTACTATTCGACAGGCATTTCAAAAAAGTGTCCGATTTCTTCCGTTGGCCAGCTTTCCGTTTTTCTTCGGGGTTCAGCAAATGTCCGAAGGTTTCCTGTGGGTGTCTATTAACAGCTCGTATTCCAGTCCTTCGGCAGCGGCGGCGTTGGTGTTCTTGTTTTTCGCCTACTTGTTTTGGCCGACCTGGGTACCCCTGTCAGCTTCATTGATCGAAGTGGATCGGAGGCGTCAGCAAATCTTTCAAGCGATCTGTGGCATAGGGGTCGGCTTGGGTATGTTCCTGTACTTGCCGGTACTTTTTTCACCGGAAAGCCTCAACATTGGTATCGCAAAACACTCAATTTAATACGAAAATTCGCAGCTGTATCCGAAAGAGGCGACTAAAAATATCGCGCGCCTGTTTTATGCGTTGGTGATATGCATACCACTGGTAGGATCAAGCGACAAAGGTCTGCGAGGGTTTGGTTTTCTTATCGTAGTATCTGTTGTCGTGGGGTTCTTTTTTGCTTCTCATGCTTTCACATCGATCTGGTGTTTTGTTGCGGCGGTTTTGTCCGTGTACATTTATTGCGTTTTGCATTTCCGTTATCCGGATACGCATCAACTGGTTGGTAGTGCCGAAGGTTGAAGAGTTTGAACCAAGTTGTATCAACTAAGTTTGGGCGCCAAATTAACAGGCTTGCCGCCAAACTTATTTATTTCTGGTATACAAGCATTACTCGGTTTTTAGTGCAGCTTTGCCACCGCAAGGACGCCGGGCGCCCCTGTTTTTGACGTATTCAAAGAACAAACGTACTCTGATGTGGATCGATAGCTGACAGGAACAATGTCTGATCCAGAAAACGCAAAAAACTCCACATCAGATTCCGTAACCCGTGCTGTTTCAGATGGGTTCGGGGTGGCGACCGAGGAGTTCAGAATTTCAATGCCGATTGGGTTCGGAGCTGTGGTGGCTGCGCTGGCCTCATTGGCGACATGCTATTCAGGGATATTGGCGACATATATTTTTGGCTTTCAGTCATTTTCAATAAACCCTCATGCGCAAGCGGTGCTGATGTGGGTTCTCGCACTGTTGGCGGTTGCTTTCCTGTGGAGAGACAGAAAGCGGCATTCCAAAGAACTCCCGCTTGTAATTGGCGGGATTGCTGCCCTGACACTCATCGTAACGCTTTACTTTGGTTATGATGAACGCGTCGAAGCGTTGGCTTATGTTCTATTGGTCATAGCAGCCCTACTGAACCAGAATTTCATCCTTGATGCTTTGAACTACACGGTTCGCAATCAAACCCAAGAGATAAGAGCACTGAACGAAAGATTAACCGAGAGGGTGCGGCGTCAGGAAACCGAAATAGACAGGCTTGGCCGATTGAAACAGTTTCTTGCCCCGCAGGTAGCAGAACTTGTTGTTGAAAATGACAGTGACGAACTTCTCAAGACGCATAGGAGATACATTGCCTGTCTTTTTTGCGACATTCGAAATTTCACAGCTGTTTCAGAAGCCATTGAACCAGAAGAAGTAATCGCGGTTCTGCAGCGATTCCACGACGAAGTGGGAAATCTGGTTGCCCAGCACAAAGGGACGATTGGTTATCGTGCAGGGGATGGCTTAATGGTTTTTTTCAACGACCCTGTGCCATGTGATCAACCTGTACTAGAGGCAGTGAGGCTGGGGATGTCCATCAGAGCTGCCTTTGAAAATATCCGCGCACCTTGGCAGAAACTTGGCCATAAAATGGGTCTGGGTATTGGAGTCAGTAGCGGATACGCAACGCTCGGGCTAATTGGGTTTCATGGTCGGGCCGATTACACCGCGATAGGTGGCGTGGTTAACACTGCGTCCAGGCTCTGTGATGTTGCGAGTGATGGGCAAATACTCATAAACCAAAGGGCGTTGATGGACATTGAAGACACTGCGCAAACCGAAGAGCTCGGTGAAGTGGAATTAAAGGGGATTGCCACCCCGGTACAAGTCCACCGCGTATTAAGCATTTCGGGTTTTTCTGACTGATTTACTTTTGTCGGCAAAAGGTTTGGGCGTCGCAATTGAGCGATAATACCTGTTGGTTTTGTCTTAACTTCGACTTCGAGTGGAATGGGCGCGGCGGGTTATCCAATGTTGTCGAGCGAAGCATCAACGTTACCAGACAAGCGAGAACGAGGTTTGCTCCTTGTTTTTTCGGCAGGTGTTCTTTGGTCCACCATTGGATTGGGCGTACGTTTGATCGAAGACGCGACCGTATGGCAAATTCTCCTGTACCGATCCATCAGTCTGAGCTTGTTTTTGTATGTCGTCATTCGCATCAGATCAGGTGAAAGTCCGTTTGTTCAAATACGCCAAGTCGGATTGCCAGTTGTCTTAGCTGGAATGGCGCTTGTTTTAGCTTTTTCCGGCGGAATATACGCCATTCAAACGACGTCAGTGGCAAACGCGATGTTATTGTTTGCAACTGCGCCTTTTATAGCCGCTATTCTAGGACGGATCATTCTTGGAGAAGCCGTCAGGAAGGCGACCTGGATTGCCTGCATTGTCGCAATCGCGGGGGTAGCCATCATGGTCGCCGACAAATCGTCTGGCGGAGTGATCAAAGGCAGTCTTGCAGCTTTGGGCTCTGCGTTTGGTTTCGCGGTTTTCACGATTTCCTTGAGGTGGGGAAAGTCTGGCGAAATGCTGCCAGCCGTTTTTCTTTCCGGACTTTTCGCAATCGCGCTGACGCTCGTGATATGTATCGCGACTGACATTCCGCTGATTCTGTCACCACGTGACGGCGGAATTTCCGTGGGAATGGGCATATTCCAAGTGGGCGCGGGCCTGATCCTTTATACCATTGGGTCCCGCAGCTTGCCTGCTGCAGAGTTAACCTTACTGTCCTTAGCCGAGGTCGTCCTGGCCCCGGTTTGGGTTTGGATATTTCTCGGTGAGACTGCGACAACAAATACTCTTTTGGGCGGTGTTGTCCTTTTGGCAGCCATCATAGGAAATGCGATTACAGGGGTAGTGCGAAGACCGCCTCCACTCTCAAGCCCCTGAACAGCTTTGGCGCGTCAGCTATTATGAGGGTAAAATACGAACATGAATCCAGGAAAATTGTTTGGCTCAACAACAGTGGCAAGCTCAATCTTTATGTTCAGGAGATCTGGTTTTTGGATGTGCCTTCAGTCTGACATTTTGAAAATTTGCCAAGATTCAGCTCTACAAGTGCCGACCGAAGTTTTCGCGGATGAACTTTGAACACTCTAGCTTCGCATCAGAAACTCAAACCAATTATTTTGATGCGGAAAAAAGGATTTACAATGAAAACAGCGATTGTAACCGGAGCTGCTGGCGGGATGGGGCAGGCCATCTGTAGTAAACTAATAATTGATGGCATGCATGTGGTCGGTATCGACATAAATGCCGGCACACTGAATAAGTTGGAGACAGAAATCGGCGCGTATTTCGAACCAGTTTGTCTTGACCTGACACAACCAGACGAAATTGCAGCCGCGTTTTCCGACATCAAGGAAAAGCATGGTGGTTTGGATGTGCTCGTCAACAATGCAGGCACGTGTTTTATGTCGGATTTTCCAGAAATCTCAAGCAGCGAATTCGACCAGCAAATGGCAATAAACTTCTCCTCTGCATTTCATTGCTGCCAAGAGGCGGTTCCGTTGATGCTGGCACGGGAAGGAGTCAAAAAGATCGTCAATATCTCTTCCAACGGAGCCTATAATTTCGATGTTTTTGACCCACCGCATTATCGGGCGTCCAAAGCGGCGATGGATACGTTGACCAAAGACCTCGCGCGCCGCTACGCCCGCGAAAAAATTTGTGTGAACTCCATCGCGCCTGCCATGACCGAAACACCGCTATTTGGAGTCTTGTCAGAACAAGTACTGCAAAGTGCGATTGAAGCGATGCCACACGGACAAGCGATGCAACCTGCACAAGTCGCAGATTGGGTCAGCTTTCTTATCTCGCCTGCAGGCGATATTTGCAGCGGTAATGTTATCATACTCAACCAAGGAAGAGATGTTCGTTAGATAACAAACAGCTGCATCACCCATGTTTTGATTATACTCAGGTATAAACTTCGGGGGCTTTTCGTAATTTGGGCCACTGCTCCGGGCAATGCCCATAAATCACAAAAGCGCCCTGTTCTGCAGCCAGTGCCATCAGCCGATTAGCACTTGCAATTGCAACAGTTTCGTCCCACGAGCCCACGAATTTTTCATCGATCTCCGCGGGCCGTGAAATCGCGTCGCTTGTTAATAAAACCGGGCCGGAAGGTAATTCGACCATCAACGCGATTTGTCCCGGCGCATGACCAGAGGCTTCAAGCACCGTCAGTCCTGGTCCAATCGCGACATCACCTTCAACCTGAAGATAGTTTCGGTCTGGCCATTCCAAAGGCTGAACACCGCCCCAATACAGTGGCCGAGGCAGCGTTCGTTCTTTGGCCGATATCAGGATGGGTACGTTGGGAAACGCATCCAGGCCTCCTACGTGATCAATATGAGTATGAGTGCAAACATGCAGTGTTATGTCGTCTGAACTCAATCCAAGTTTAGCCAATTGTGCATTCGGTAGATTGCCTGGCCCACATTCAAGCACTTCGCCGAACTCGTACAACCGGTCTTCTTTCGAAGCCGCATCTGTATCGATTGCGTATTTTTCAGGGAAACCGGTATCGATAAGTATAGTCTCGTCCGCATCCGTTCGGATCGCGAACCCGCAGATACCTATAACACGACCATTGGCATGGACCTTAAAAAGCCCGTAATCCAAAACGGCCAGTTCCGCGGGTCGCCCTTTGACAAAACCTTCAGCTTTCACGCAAGCTCTCCTTTGGTACACAGCAAGCATTGAAGGTGGGGCATGAAAGTCAAGATACATACACTTTTTCAATATCTGCTGGATACTACCGAAGCTGAGCCAGAAGCGTTTATTGGCTTCTCGCTTTCTGAACCGCCCCGCTTGGGTGAGTTTTTGGATGCGCTTGACCCCGAATTGCCGTTGGATTGGAACCAGAAAAGTTTTCGCGGCCTTCCTAGGTTGCGCGAGCGGGTGCTGGAAAACACTGACTTGGCAGATGCTTGCCACCCCGATGACGTTTTGATTACGGCAGGGACGGCCGAAGCGAACTACCTTGCCTTTATGCAATTGGTACAACCAGGCGACGAGGTCGTGACCGAGCGTCCTGGCTGGCCACAAGCCGGTGTGCTGGCTGACGCTGTGGGGGCCAAATTAAAGGTGATTGATCGAGATGAAGCTTTGGGATGGTCTCTTCCACTCGACGCTGTAGAGGCAGCGGTCACCGATCGTACACGTATGATTTTTCTCACAAACCCCAATAACCCGACCGGCAAACTCATGCCGCGTGACGAATTAGAGCGTTTGGTCAAAATAGCGGAGCGGGTCGGTGCATGGCTGCTTGTGGATGAGGTTTATGCTGGCCTAGAATGGGAAGGTGAACGCGCACCATCGATCGCCGGCATGTATGAGCGGGGGATAACCACAGGTAGTGTTTCGAAGGCTCTTGGAATGCAGGGTTTACGCACAGGTTGGATGATCTGCCGCGACCCTGATCTTATTTGGGACGCCATTGTACTGCGGGAAAACTCAAGTGAAATCATGAATATTTTGGGAGAGACAATTGCGGAAATCGCGCTGCGTCCTGAACGATACAAGGCAAAAATTCAGTCGGCTCGAGCTGCTGGCAGCCAGACGCTTAATCACTTAGATCAATTTGTTGCCCATCAACCTCGGCTTAACTGGGTTAAACCTGAGGCAGGTCTGATCGGTTTGGCAAGGTTGACTGGAATTGATGGCGACACATTCGCAAAACGACTTTTGGCTGAACCCTACCGAACTTTTCTGTTACCCGGATCATCCTATGAAATGCCAAACCATATTCGTTTAGGAGTAGGGGGCGGCACCGCAACAAATCTGGACAAAGGGTTGGATCGGATGTCAAAGTTGTTGATGGAACTCAGTTAGTCAGGGTTTTCAAAAACTTGCAGCATGGTTCCCGTCTGAGTTTACGAACCCTGATCCAAGAAGTGGAATTTAGAAAGTTCATCACCATGAGAGCGTGCCAGGTTTACTCAAAAGGCCGGCACTAATGAACACTCGGCAAATGGTTGCATCCAGCCATTTGCTAACAAGCTAAGCTGCGTTGAATTCCCTGAGACTGTTAGTTCGAGGTGTACCAAATCGGTGAAGTGTAAGCGCGGTCCTGAACTTCAGCTGGAACAGATTCAGGCAAGGGAATGTCGTAAAATGCCGCGTCGATCGTCGTCCAACGGGGTTTTGGGATTTCGATTACTCGGACATAGTAAAACGCATTATGAGCCGGATCGAATTCCGGATCTTGCCAATATGCATCGAGCGAGGCAGATCCAATAGAATTACTATAAGTCGCAGTGTCGATGTCTACTGTTGATCCAACCGGTTCACGAGCCCGCCCGTCGGCACCGATCTCTCGATCGTCTGACACGGCGACGTCATAAACGCGCTCATGAGTTTCGCCCGCCTCGTCAATCCAACCTTTGATGATTTGGACGCGGTCCAGATTTGCACCGTCAGGATCGCGTAGGGAGCGGATAAGGAAACCGGGTGAAGCTCCGTCCGGTGCGTTCGCAAGGTCACCACCCATTGGCACGCCATTTTGATAGCCATTTGAGACAAAATCTGATGCACTAAGGTCATCCGCATCAAAGTTCCAACCACCAAAAACCCGGACTCGCATTCTCGGCCCGGTTGTGGCGTAAGCTTCTTTGCGTTTGATCGCACCGTGAACTTCCTCTCGTGTATTTTCACGCGCCCAAACTGCCGTAAGGCCGGCAGCGGATTCCTGTGCTGTGATGATCCGAAGTGCCGGATCTTCTGCAGGAATAACATCAAAGTTATGGCGGTTCGCAGAGGGTTCGGTGTGTTGATACTTGCCAAAATAATTGTCTTCCCGCGTGGTCGGCAGTGCGGTGTGTGTGTCGGTCGTCCCGTAAAATCCGAATTTGAACGGGTTGACGCCAACCTGTCGTTGAACCTCTAATCCGACCTTCAAAGCAGATCGGCCATATTCATAGCGCAGCATCTCAGTCGTCTTTGCGACAGTTCCAGAAATATTCGCAACGTCCCAGGTTTCAAAATCCGCAAATTCATCGTCAGGCGACAAAATTGGATGCGTTTCTTCATCACCCTTAATTTGTGTCACTTCGTGCATTGGCTCCTAGCGGATACGTTTGGCGGCGTATTCTGCATCCATAGGAGAACCGTCAAATTTTGTCGGCGCAAACATTATCCCGTTTGATATGTTACCATTGTGCGGAACGGAAATTGCGCTTCCGCCCGTCCCGGCTTCGTAGGCTGCCAGATAATCCCACAAAGGTTCAGGATCTTCGCTTTCAAAGTATGTGTATGGTCGGGTCCGGCTTGTTTTATCCGCGCCATCCCCAAAGATTATGACGCGATGCAGATTGTTGCCAAGCGGTGTGGAAGTCCATTCATATCCGGCAAGAGAGGTGAACACGCCGGGTTCCTTGTAATCGTCAACAGTCTCTACAATCTGCTGCCAAAGGTCACCATCCAGATCCAGCCCAGCCGTCGGGTCGCGCCCCTCAACTGAAGCAATTTCGATAATGTCTGCAAAAGCTGCCATGCGACCTTCCTGACCGGAATTGAACCGCTCGTAGGTCAGGCGACCCCATTCGTCTGCTAACAGTCGCGGATCCGCTGCACGCACGGCTGTTGCCAAACCTAACATTTCCGCGTGTTCGGTAATTGCGAGGAAGTCGAGTGGTCGAATGAGCTGAACAGGTTGCCCGGTGTTCGATGTAATTCGTTCGCCTCGTGCCACGCGAAATGCGTCATGAATATTCAGCGAAGTTCCAACTAGTCCAGCGTCAAATGAGATTTCAGTGTGAAAGTGCAGATCACCGAACAAAACACGATCAGGATAAGATCTGTCTACGAACGGCGAGTAGTTCTGCATTGGAACCACATTGTCTGGCGGAACTTCGCCTTCAAAAGCAAGCGCAGTGTTGGCCGCTAGCAAAACCGAGACAATTGAAGCACTAACCATATTCGGGAAAGTTTTCACGCTATTCATGTTCGCCCCCCAATTTTAAACAACGGATCAGACAGAAAAAATAAAAAAAGTTAGGCAACACAATGCACTAATTTACGCAAAAAATCAATTAACCACGCTGTTTGTTGAACTAGTAAGAGAGAGCAGCGCCGTCTGACTTGTAAACAAGCCAAAGCTAAAAATACGCAATATCGCAACGATGTCCTGAATGTTTTGCGATGCCGTTCTTGGTATCATGAGTTGGAAACCGACGTGTTGCGATTTGATACGAAAGAACGCTTAGGCGCGGCGATAGGAGCGATGTAGATGCAAGCATTCAACAACGCGATAAGTTCCAAACCACGTTCCGCAAAGAATCCAGTAATATTGGCGGCGAGTAATTAGTGTTCTCACTTTCGATAAAGGGTTAACGTTGGATAAGACTCAACTTTAGGCCCTGATACTAAATTAATTGATGTGAAACGGACGACAGATTCTTTCTCCGACTCGGATGTCGCCAAACCTGATGTTTCCTCAGAGGTCGCATCTGAACTGAAGGTGCGGCTCGATGCTATGTCAGACATTCTGAGCCGGATGTCAGTTTCGCGCCACGATGAAGGGCCGGTTTTCGACGCGATCCTGAAACACAGCCGGGACATATGCGATGCACCAATGGTTGGGCTTTTTCTGGCGGCGGTAGAAGGCGACGCAATGCAGCTTGCCGCCCAGATCGGGCTTCCACCTAATGCAATCAAATTATTCGATGTTGAGCGAATGAACTTGAACGCAGACGGGTCTTACCTTGCCCAGTGCATAGTGAGATGCGAACTGGTTACATGGGCGAACATTGCTGACAGCCCACTCTACAATGGTGGCAACCCGATCGTACGATCAATGACTGATGAGATCGGTTTACGTAGCGTTTTGTTTGTCCCAATTGTACTTGATGGCTCCGCAGTAGGGTCATTGGCGCTGTATCGCGACGAAGTAAATCCGTTTTCCGGCAGCGATATCGCAACGGCACAAACCTTCGCCGCACAAGCCGCGATCGCAATTGATAACGTCAGACAATATCAGGCGCTTCAAGATCGACGCGCTCGCGAACGTGCAACAGGCGAGGTGCTATCGGTCATCAGCACATCGCGCGATAACGAGCGCCCAGTGTTCGACACCATTCTCGAAAACACGGCACAGTTTTGCGAAACAGACGTTGCCACCCTTTCATTGATGAACACAGAGGGAACGCATCTGGAATATGCGGCCCATATCGGGGATACGCTGTCGACCTATGAGGTGGGCGTCGACCGTTGGTCTGTGGGCTCCAACCTTCAGATCGCTCAATCAGTTCGCGAGAAGCGTATTGTACACTCGGTCGACCTACGCGAGACCGATCTTTATCTTCAAGGAGACAAGTGGCGAAGGCAGCTTGCCGATGACGAAGGCGTTCGCACATTTCTGACAGTACCACTCTTAAAGCCGGACGGGACGCCCGTTGGCTGCATCGGAATTTACAGAAAAGAGGTGCGGGCCTTTTCCGAAGATGAGATTTCTCTTGTCGAGACCTTCGCAGCTCAGGCTGTAATCGCTATCGAAAACGTACGCCAGTTTCGGGAAATCCAAACTCGTCTTGAGCGGGAAACGGCTTCGCGCGACATTCTGGAGGTAATCAGTCAAACGCGCGACGATGACCAACCGGTTTTTAAAACGATCCTCGAAAATGCTTGTCGGCTGTGCAACGCACAACTGGCTTTTCTTTCTGTCGCGGATCACGCGACGGGCCGCGTTACAATCCCGGCCAATGTAGGCGCCCGCGCAGAGTTCAATGAAAACTTAAAGGGTTTCGACGAACCCCTAAGCCGCAAAGAGCTGGTGGCCATCCGGCCGATCCATGATGGGCAGATAATCCGGCAGGATGATATAGCAGATGACCCGTTGTATTATCGCGACCGTGATCCCAAACGTGTTCAAATGGTTGAAGTAGAAGGCGCTCGGTCGGTTCTGGCGGTTCCCTTAATGAAAGACAGAAAAGGGCTGGGGGTTATCGTTCTGTACCGTCGCGAGGTTGCACCATTTTCCAACGATGACGTCGATCTGGTGCGAACTTTTGCTGCCCAAGCCGTTATCGCGATTGAAAATGTGCGCCAATTCCGCGAGTTGCAGGCGCGCACCGCCGAAGTGGAAGAGGCGTTAGAGTATCAGACCGCGACCTCAGACGTGCTGGAGGTGATCTCTCGCTCGCCCAACGAAGTTCAGCCAGTTCTGGATGCGATACTAGAAGTTGTTGAGCGCATAATTCGGCACAGAGGTGGATACATCGCATTGCTGAACGAAAATACCGGGCTTTATGAGGCACGGGCCATTCGGCATGCGTCGCCAGAAATGGTCAAAATCGTTCGAAGCACTCCTTTTGCCGCGGACGAGACGACCACCACGGGCCGTGTTGCGATGTCAGGTCAGACGGTCCACATACCTGATCTGGAAAACGACCCCGACTATGGCTGGGCGCATAAAGCGCGGGTCGGCAACTATGCCTCGACGGTTGGCGTTCCAATGAACAACAATGGTCGCACAGTAGGTGTCATCACAGTCGCCCACACAGAAACCAATGCTTTTTCGAAGAAACAAATTGCCTTGTTCGAAACTTTCGCCGCGCAAGCTGTAATCGCTTTGAACAATGCAAGCCTGTTCGACGAAGTACAGCGTCGTACTGCCGAAGTCGAAGAGGCGCTTGAATACCAGACCGCAACCTCCGAGGTGCTGGACGTCATTTCGCGATCACCTAATGACCTGCCGCCAGTCCTTAATTCAATCTTGGATGTTGCCTCGCGCATCTGCCAGCCTGAATACGCCTTTTTCGCCATGATCAACCCAGAAGATGGACTGTATCGTGTAGCCATGTCCAAAAACGTCAGCGACGATTTCCTGACCTTTCTTGCGGAGAATCCGATTAAGCCGGAAGAGGGATCATGCATCGGACGAACGGCCTTGCATGGTGAAACCGTGTATATTCGCGATACACGTAACGATCCTACCTATACTTGGAAAAAAGCGGCAGAAATTGGCGACTACCTTACGACGTTGGGTGTGCCTCTGATCAGCAACAATGTGACGGTAGGTGTTATTGTTATGGCCCACCGCAAGGCCGACGCCTTTTCCGAAAAACAAATAGGCTTGCTTGAGACATTTGCTTCGCAGGCGGTTATTGCGATTAACAACACACAGCTATTCCAAGAAGTTCAGGATCGGACTGCCGAGGTCGAAGAAGCGCTGGAACGACAAACAGCGACGTCCGAAGTTCTGGAAGTTATTTCTAACTCTGTGGAGGACGCAAAACCGGTTTTTGACAAGATCTTGGACAGCTGCCAAAAGCTGATAAAGTGCAACGATCTGTCAATTTTGACACTGGGCGAAGAAGACCGGATTTTATTGGGCGCGGTACGTGGTCCAATTGGCGAGTTAAGCGCAAGGGGATATGAGCCGCTGCCAGTGGCGAAAACGATCGTAGCGACTGCGATCAGTGAACGAAGAGTCGTGCATTGCCCGGATGCGCTGCGTGGTCCCGACACATCTCCGGTAATTCAGAAGGTTGCAGAAAAGGTCGGGAATTTCTCCTGCCTTATCGCTCCGATTGTGTGGAAGGGAACGGCAGTCGGAGCGCTGTTTCTTGCACGCAAAATTGCAGAAGATGGCAGCGGCCTTCCGTTACTTGGGCGTGAAATTGAGATACTAAAGAATTTCGCTGATCAAGCAGTTATCGCCATCCAGAACGCGCGTATGTTCAAAGATAACCAAACGTCACTTGCGCGACAGACCGCGAGCGCCGATGTGCTCAGGGTAATAAGCCAATCACCGACCGATACAACGCCTGTTTTTGAAGTCATCGTTAATTCCGCGACAAGGCTTGTTTCTTGTGACTTGGCTGTCGCAACACTGGCGGATGATAACAAATGGTGGCAAGTAGCTTTGGCTTCTCCTGAAGGTTTAATTCGCAATTTTGGACAAACGCGCCATCCGCTTGACCCAGAAGACAATTTCCTTTCGTCTGTGCTTTTGTCCGGAAAAACGATGCATATGCACGATTTGTCGTCGCATGAACTGCCGCGTTTGGCGAAAAAGTTGCAGGAGGAAAACGGTTACGAAGCTTTTCTCGGTGTGCCGCTGATGCGCAGTGGCAAATGTTTGGGTGGACTTGTGTTCATTAGAAAAACAAAGACGCCGTTTTCGGACGACGATATTGCTATGGCGGAATCCTTTGCTGATCAGTCCGTAATTGCCATCGAGAATGTTCGTTTGTTTCGCGAAGCCCAAGCGGCGCGCGAGGCGGCCGAGGCCGCCAACGAAGCAAAGAGCGCATTTCTCGCCACGATGTCGCATGAAATTCGCACGCCTATGAATGCGGTAATTGGGATGAGCGGCTTGCTGATGGACACTAAGTTGGACGATGAGCAAAATGACTACGCCCGAACCATTCGCGACAGCGGCGATGCGTTGTTGGGAATAATCAACGAGATTCTAGATTTTTCGAAAATCGAAGCAGGCCAGATGGATATCGAATATCATCCATTGGACTTGCGAGATTGTATTGAGTCAGCACAAGATTTGATCGGCAACAAGGCGGCAGAAAAGCATCTTGAGATCGCATATCTGATGGAGGATGATGTTCCGCCCGGCATCAGTGCCGACCTCACTCGGCTGCGGCAAATCCTGCTCAACCTATTGTCGAATGCAGTGAAATTTACGGAAAAGGGCGAGATCTTTTTGAAAGTGAGCGCAACGCCGACGGAAGACGAGCACGTTCTGATCAACTTCGCGGTTCGCGACACAGGTATTGGTATGAGCAAGAAGGGGATGGGTCGTTTGTTCCAATCCTTCAGCCAGGCTGACAGCTCGACAACTCGAAAATATGGTGGCACAGGATTGGGACTTGCTATCTCAAAACGACTTGCCGAACTGATGGGCGGCACCATGTGGGCAACGAGCGCAGGCGTCGGTAAAGGTTCGACCTTTCATTTCTCTATCCGGGCTAAACCCGCCCAATTACCAAAATCCAAATCTCGTGACTTGATCGGTGTGCAATCTGAACTGGTAGGCAAGCGAATTCTGGTTGTCGATGACAACGCGACAAACTTGAAGGTGCTTTCCCTGCAGACCTTGAAATGGGGAACCGAAACGACCGCATACAAAAATCCGGAAGACGCCATAGGGGCGCTAGAGAAGGGCGCACAATTCGACCTCGCAATATTGGATATGCACATGCCTCAGATGGACGGGCTTGCACTGGCCCGTGCCATTCGCAAACTGAACGAAAATATCCCAATGATCCTATTCAGTTCACTCGGCATTCGCGATGTCGAAGCCGAAGCAGGTTTGTTTTCGGCTTATATTAGTAAACCATTACGCCAATCTCAGCTATTCGATACGTTGGTCACTCTCTTTGCGCCGTCAGAGGCCCCAAAGGAAGACAGGAGGATCCAAAAACCCAAAATTGATCCCGATATGGCGAAGTGGCATCCACTTCGCATTCTTTTGGCGGAAGATAATCTGGTAAACCAGAAGCTCGCGATACGCCTGCTCGAACAAATGGGCTATCGTACCGATCTGGCCAGCAACGGTATTGAGGCCATCGAAAGTGTCGCTCGTCAGACCTATGACGTCATTTTAATGGATGTGCAAATGCCGGAAATGGACGGGCTTGAAGCATCTCGAAAAATTAACGCATCCTATCCCGATGACCGTCCTAGGATCATTGCGATGACCGCAAACGCTATGCAAGGAGACCGCGAAATGTGTTTGGCCGCCGGAATGGACGACTACATCGCAAAGCCAATCCGCGTGGATCGCCTGATCGATGCACTTTCCCGCACTCCTGCTCGGTCTCCAAGGAAACGCAAATGACCAAAGACATCATTGACCCAACTGTTTTTGAAGAGCTTTGCGCAGCGATGGGTGAAGATTTCGTCAGAGAATTGGCGGCCACTTTCTTAGATGACGCAGAAAACATGTTTGCCGAGCTGAAAGGCTCGGTCAAAAACCAAGACGCCGACACCTATCGCCGTGCGGCTCACTCCATCAAGTCGAACGCGCAAACCTTTGGTGCAATAACTCTGTCCGAACAGGCTCGTGATATCGAATTGTCAGGCGAAATCGACGGTGCGGCGGTGGATGTCCTCAGGGCTACATTTGACCAAACTGCGACGGCGCTCACAGGGCTTTTGAATGGTTGAGAAAACCGGGCATCTTCTGATTGTCGATGACAACAAGGTCAATCGAATTTTGATGACTCGAAGTGTCGAGATGTTGGGACATCGAGCATCGGTTGCACACAATGGCAAAGTCGCAATGCAAATGCTTGCCGAGGATGATTATGATGTCCTGCTACTGGATATAGAGATGCCGGAAATGGACGGGTTTCAAGTGCTTGAAGCACTCAAAGGCGATCCGACACTTCGCGATTTGCCAGTCATCGTTACATCTTCGGTTGAGGGGCTCGAAAACGTCGTTCGTTGCATCGAACTGGGGGCTGAAGATTATATCGCCAAGCCTGTGAACAAAGTGCTGCTCCAGGCACGCCTGAATTCCAGCCTCGAAAGAAAGCAGCTATACGACGAACAAAAGCGGCTTCTAGGGCGATTTGCGACCGAAGAGGTCGCTCAGGATCTTCAAGCGTCGGGTTTTGCTATCGGCGGTAGTCGGATAACTGCGACAGTCCTGTTCTGTGATATTCGAGATTTCACCGCGTTGTCTGAACCCATGCCACCCGAAGCGACGATTGAACTGTTGAACACCTATTATACCCTGATGTTCGAGGCAGTTACGAGTCATGGTGGTATAGTGAACTTGATGGTTGGTGATGGCTTGATGGCCTTATTTGGCGCGCCTCAACCTGTTGATAACTCAGCGCAAAGCGCGATTTCTGCGGCGCAAGAAATGAGTAGAATGATCGATATGCTAAACGAAGAGCGAACAGCCTTGGGCGAGAAGAGGCTGAAAGTGGGCTTTGGTGTGGCTACCGGCGAGGTAGTAGCAGGTTATGCAGGTACGCAGACGCGCGCCACGTATACGTGCATCGGTAAGACAGTTAATCTTGCCGCCCGACTAGAAGCACACACCAAGATCGTGGATCGTGCCATTCTATTTGATGCGGAAACACGACAGAACCTTTCAGCCTCCGCCGATTGCGAGCAATTAGAGGAAGCACTTTTCAAAGGATTTTCGGAGCTGACCGAAGTGTTCTCAATCCGGAATTAGATATAGTCTAAAAGTTGATATCGAAGTCAGCGGTGGTTTTCCATTGGGCGGCAGTTTGATTAATTTGTTCGGCCGAAGCCGCTTCATAAACTGCCAATAAATAAAGCCCCGGCGCAATTTCGCAAAGGCATCGGATCACTTCATCGGCAAAAACGCGAAGGCAATCAAAATGCAGTTAGTGTTCAGTATTTAGGCCAGCGAGAAAAAAGGGTTTTAGAGGCAAAGTTGAATCAATTCGATAAAATCGAATTTGGTTAGCTTGGTCCAATCTCTGTCGACGCCTAAATATTATCCTGTCCAGCTTTTGTCGATACAAACTGCGCTGTTCCCGATCTGCACACAAAGACTTGCAATACGCATTCAAAAACTGCGATCCTTGAGTGACACGACATTGAGTAACTTTGGGTTTAATCGGAATCCCAGTGGGGGAGAATAGCAATGATATTTGTTGGCAAGACTGCTCGGGCAATTGCGCTTGGCGCCGTAATATTAGCAAGTTCAGCAGCTGCTGCGATCGCGCAAGATAAAGAACCTGCTGAGTGGTCGAGAACCGACCCATATCCCCATCAAACAGTTTATTACCCAGGAACAGAAGCCCTTGGGGCGGACGAAATGCGGGTAATTGCTTGTGGAACCGGGATGCCCCAGCCGCGTTTGAAACAAGCTGCAGCGTGTTTCCTTGTTGAATTGGGAAATGGTGAGAAATTTATTTTCGATATGGGCGAGGGCTCTTATGAACGGATCATGGCGCTAGGGATACCTTTGGATCAGCTAGACAAAGTGTTCCTGGGACATTTGCATCTTGATCACGCCGGTGATTTTCCAGCGTTCTATTTTACAGGCCCAGTAAACAACCGTTTGACTCCAGTCCGCTTGTGGGGACCAGAAGGGATTAAGCCAGAATGGGGTACCAAATCCTGGGCCGATCACATGATGAAGATGTGGGCCTGGGAGGAAGCGACCCGTGGCGCGGCAGTTGATCCGCGTGGACTGCAACTGGAAGTGAACGAATTTGATTGGAAAGCCGTCAACAATGTCATTTTTGACGAAAACGGTGTTCAAGTCAGAACGCTCCCTGCTATCCATGGCGAACAAGCAGTCAGTTTTCTGCTGGAATGGAACGGTCTCAAGTTTGCGTTTTCCTCTGACACTCTTCCGACCCGATGGTGGAGAGAGCACGCAGCTGGTGCTGATCTCGCCATCCACGAATGCTTTACCCCCCCTGAGTTCATGATCGAAAAATACGGTTTTGAACCGTCAGAGGCGATTTTCGTCGGTTCACAGGGTCACACAGCGGCGCAGGCTTTTGGCAAGATCATGTCCGAGACTGAGCCGAGGCTGGCGGTCTGCTATCACTTCCAAAATGACCATGACATCGCATTGGCAGTGTATTCTGCAATACGGGAAACTTACGACGGCCCGTTGGATTTGGCGGCAGATTTTATGACTTGGAACGTAACAAAGGACAGCATTCGCACCCGTAAGGGAGTGCCCAATGAAGAGTCATTTCCGGCCCCGGTGCAGATGGCCAAACAGCCGCCAGACTCTGCTGCAGAGTTCCCATTCTCCGAGTTCGATCTTGAAAGCATGGATTTAGGAGCTGCCGAGGCTACTAACGACATGATCGAAGCCTTCAATGAGCGTTCGGGTAACAACGAGGTTGGCGCTTACACTAGTCTGCCGTTCAAAGAGTAAAAACAGCTCTGCGGGCGCGCAAAAATCCGCGGCGCCCCCAGAAAAGACAGATCCAAGAGCACACTTTTGCCACAATTCGCACGCCGTTCATTGAAAGGCGTCGGCGAAGTTCTGTGTAAGGTTTCCCTGTCAACAGCTTTCACAAATTGAATGTAAGTTGACGAAGGCAATCGGCTTTTCCAACCGGCAGAAACGCCTGTTCCGGCCAGCGTTAGCCGGGCAGGGCGGCTTCGGTAATTTCTTCGAAGGCCGTATTTCATCGGGTTCAACCAGTGCACGAATCGCGATCTGGGTCGGCTGGCCCAATAGCCAAAAAAGGCGAATCTGGGCCAAGCAACAGTCAAAGCGCCAATTCTTTCACCTTATACGTGTGTTTTTCCACAGTTTGGATGATGCGCGCCCTGATCCATGAAGCGTAGTTTTGATGCAGGCTCCGTCTTTAAGGGGGGGTTGTTAGCGCCGTCAGTTTGTACGGCATCAGTGTGTATCTAGTGAGTTAACTAGGAGAGTAAAATGTTGAAGCTTTATGTAATGATGAAAACCCTGGCACGTGACGAGCGCGGTGCGACCATCGTCGAGTACGGTGTTGCCCTGACCATTGTCACGGCAATTGCAGTTGCGACCCTCACAGCCTTGGGCGGCGACGTTAACGGCCAGTTCACCGCGGCAGAAGGCCTGATGTAATCACCTGCTTGCACTCAAAGTACGCGGTGCAATTCGCGCCGCGTACTTTCCAACCAAGACAAGACTTCTTGATCTATCGGCATAGTGCAACCGTTCAAAGCATTTCATTCGTTGAAAGCTAAGAAGTAGCGAAGGAGAACCAGATGAGATTTTCTGCCATTTTCACTGCATTAACGGGGTTGGCTGTAGCTGGCGGATCGGTTTACGTCGCACGCGACTACATTCAGTTCGACACCGGAACTGCAAGTGCTGCTGTCGAGAGCGAGACTGTCAGCGTAGTTGTTGCTTCACGAGACATTTCATTTGGAGAAGAGATTGAGCCGGGATCATTGACGACGATCGAATGGCCTCGTGGGTCTGTTCCAGTCGGCGTGTTTACGGAATATGACGACCTGATTGCCGCCGCCAGCATGCCCTCGCGACGTGCGCGCAGAGCGATTGCCCAGGGTGAACTGATCCTGAACAACAAAGTTTCCGACTTTGGTGAGAAGGTCACCATCGTCCAGACAATTGGCGATGATCACCGCGCAATGGCGATTGAAGTGGATGCCGAAACCGCAGTTGGCGGATTTGTCACGCCGGGTGATCGCGTCGATATCGTCATGACGACTGGCGAGAAAAGGGACATGCACGCCGTTACGATATTGCAAAATATCAGGGTTATTGGTGTTGACCAGGAATCCGATGAGCAAACCGACCAGCCCGTAGTGGCGCGGACGGTCACAGTTGCAGTTACTCCGGATCAGGTTCAGCGCCTCGCGTTGGCCCAACGTGCGGGTCGGCTAAGCCTGACGCTTCGGTCAGTCAATGACACCGAGGACAAGGCGCTGACCATGACCCGCTTGAACGATCTTTTGGTGGATGAACCTCAGGAAACTGGGTCGGACGAAGAGCCTGTCCGCACGATCGTCCGCGTTCGTCGCGGAACCGACGTGACCGAAGCAATTATCAACTGAACCCTAGAAGGAAAGTAGCGACCGTGTCCCGCCCAAAAATCATAAGTCAGTTCCGCAAGTCCGAAGACGGTGCGATTTTGGTATTTGTCGCCGTGGCACTTTCAGTGATGGTCGGCATGGCCGCTATTGCCTTTGATATTGGGCGGGTTACGACCACGCAGTCTGAACTGCAAAGTTTTGCCGACAACGTGGCACTGGCCGCGGCTGGTGAACTGGACGGCCGCCCAGATTCAATCACTCGGGCTACAAACGCCGCGGCCAACATGATCAGTGACACTCAAACCTTTGGGGTGCGCAACAAAGATCAGCTTCTTTCTGGTGACACAGACTACCAACTGGAGTTTTATGAGAACCCGCCCAACGATACGGTAGAGCCTGCCCAACCGGCTCAACTGCTTGATCCGTCCGATGCGGCAAGTGGACCAATCGCGGCTTTCGTCCGGGTAACCGTTGACGTCCACGAAGTTGGAACGCCCCTGGCTGCGGCCACAGCGGCACTGCTAGGTGATGCGCGTCCCTTTGCAAGTGTGAGCGCGGACGCCGTGGCAGGATTTACACTGTTGGCCTGCGACATCACACCCATGTTCATTTGCCTGCCGCCAAGCCTTGACCTTGCAGAAGGTCAGCTTGTGCAGATGGTCAGCCAAGGTGGTGGAGATGACCAATGGGGACCTGGAAACTTCGGTTTTCTTTCATCAGATCAAGCTGTTGCGATTGATGATGCCGGCGCGTGCTCTCCTGCTCCTCCGGGTCAAGAGGACGCCTGCGCCCTAGCCGCGTCTCGTGCCGTATCAATGTGCTTTAGCCAAAGGGGGGTAGAAACCCGCCCAGGTATCAGCATCGGTAATATGATTGCGGGATTTAATACACGGTTTGACAGATTTGAATCCAGCGCTGGTCAATTTCAGAATGATGCACGCTACGATGTAGACAACTTTGCGTCCTCGCCACATGTTCTTGATGGTTGGATAACCGCTGCGCAGGGTAACAATTGCACCAGCGAATTGGCGCCCGCGTACGAAGTCGATGGAGTTATCGACCCGACTGCAACGGTGGGTTTGCCTCTGGACGATTGCTTTGCCGACGGTTCATGTCCGACGTCCCGAATAGGTAATGGAATGTTCGATGATGGTCTGGAAGACTACCTGACCATCAATTACGGGGCTGATTTCAGCAATCCGGTTCCCACAGGAATTCCTGCCTGGTTCCCGATGAATGGTACTCGGTACGACATCTACAACGCCGAGGTGACCAACCAAGCTGCGCTGGAAGCCATCCTGACAGCAGGCGGTAAAGCCGAAAGCAGCTTGCCCTCTTGCCAGGCACCTTCGGTTGGGCGTGAAGATCCACGTCGTCGTGTTATAACCGTGGCTGGTATCGATTGCATCACATACGAGTCCGAACTCAACGGCGGATCGGGCACCATTCCGGTAACAAGCTTCATCGAGATGTTCCTGATCAGACCTTCGGAATCCGGCAACACCGGTGCCAACGCCGTAATCTACGGAGAGGTTATTCAAAACGTCTCTGAAGGTATTGGCGGGTTGGGTGTTGGGGGCATCGTTCACGATCTGGTTCAGCTTTACGAGTGAGGGTCATGTCTGGTTTGTCTCAACATATTCAAAGAGTGATCCGCCGCTTTCGCAGAGATGAGGCAGGCGCTGCCTTAGTAGAATTCGCGATCCTGCTTCCGATCATGTTGGCGACCTTCGCCCTGATAGCCGAAGGTGGCCGGTTGTTCTGGTCGTATCAGAACGCGATCACTGGTGTTCGCGACACTGCACGTTACGTTGGGCGGATTGCTCCGGCGGACTTGTGCTCTGCTTCACCAAGTGCCTCGATCGGAGACTTTCAGGCATCGGTAGCGACCACGCTAACGTCTCTTTCAACCACAAATATCACCATTGGGTTAGACGATCTGTCCCTGGAATGTGTAGGAGCCGCTGGAGAATATCGGGTTTCTCCAACTCCGGTGGCAGTACTTTCCGCATCACTAACAATATCGGATCTGCCCTTTGCGCCGTTGTTCCAACTTGTAGGCGGTGCGGGGATGACTCAGATCCAGACCACTGTAACTGACCGCAGCCGGGTGTTTGGACCATGAACCGCCGCATTCACAGCATAACCCGTGAATTGTCACGATTTTTCCGTAAAGAAGATGGTTCGACCATTGTCGAAATGGCGTTTGTCATGCCGATTTTCCTTCTTATCTTCTTGGGTCTGATAGATTTTGGCCGATTGGCATTTCATTACGTGGCCGCGGAAAAAACAGCGCAGGTCGCTGCCCGCATGGCCGCGGTGTTGCCCGCGGCCTGCGGAGGTGTTCCAACAACCAACAGCAGGGGTGGTTACACAGACATAACTGGTCCGCGTTTTGGGACGAATTGCGACTTTGCATCCGGCGTTTGTGTGGAACCGGCTGCAACAATTTGCACCGGCGCGAATCCGCCAAATGCCGCGGCGCAAGACACAGTCGACGGTATTTGGAACATGCTGCAGTTTGCCGTTCCCAACGATCCAACTGCAACCTTTGATGAAAGCAACATTACGTTTGCTTACGAATTCGACCCGCAAATGAATTTTCTTGGCGGCCCCTATGTGCCGATGGTCACCGTGACCATCGAAGAGCTTCCGTTCCGTTTTGTATCCCCACTAGGAGCGCTTGCTGCTTTGGCGATTGGTGGGGCAACGCCGCAAACCGATGATCTGACGAATGCCACCACGGGCTTCAAGATCTTTTCCGATTTCAGCGCAACGCTTCCAGGCGAAGACCTCGCCTCGGGAACCAGCGGTTGAATGTTCTAGCCATAGGAGCTGTACAATGACCCACAAATCATTAGCCCTGATTTCAGACAACGAGGCGATACAAAGTTCTGTCGCCCGCGCGGTTGACCGATTAGATGATCATTCGCTGGAGACGCTTTCCGGTACGTTGTCGTCGGTCAACGGACACGCAAGCCAGTTGCTGTGTGACAATGATCTGTTGGTTTTCAGCCTACCAGAAGAGCTGGATGTGGACGTCGTCAGCGATCTGCGTCGCAGCGCGGGCCCTGGCGGCACAATTCTCGCCCTTAGCGATCGCGACATTACGCTGTCAGAAGCCCGCGCGCTCAACAAATTGGGCGTAGACGAGATCTTGCCCTTTCCGATAGCACAAGACGAGCTGACCGAACAGATTCAGCGCCTCACGTTGGACAAGTCCTTGCTACCAGCGATCTATAATCCGCAGATGCATCGTTTGGGGCATGTCATCAGCGTTTGCCCCGCGCGCGGAGGTATTGGTGCCTCGACCCTGGCGATAAACTTGGCGGATCAGTTGCAGGGACATTCAGGCTTTTTCAGAAAAACGACCAAAAACAAAGTTGCTGTTGTCGATCTGGATCTTCAATTCGGAACAATTGCAACGGCGTTGGATCTGCAACCCTCCTCCGGGCTTATGACAATGGCCCAGCAAGGTGTGACGCCGGATCGGACATTTATTCAACAATCGATGGTGCAACATTCATCCGGTTTGGAAGTGCTGAGCGCACCCGAAAACTTCATGCCTTTGGACGTTCTGACCCGTGAGCAAATCGCTGCACTGATCGAGACTTTACGCATGGAATTTGATTATGTCGTCGTCGATCTGCCGCGTGTTTTGGTTGATTGGGTTGGTGCTGTAGTCAACGCTTCTGATCGGATGTTGATGGTCAGTGACAGCTCGGTTTCTTCGGTTCGCCAAGCCTGCCGTCTGATTGACTTTTTTGCCAAGGAACGCTTGGAGCCTCCGGTCGAGATCGTGTTCAGCCGGGAAAGGAAGCCGACCTTTCGGTCCAGTCACCACATCGAAGCCCAAAAAGCATTGGGCCGCGATCTGAAATTCTGGCTGCCGAACGACGAGCGCCACGCAAAGCAATCATTGGACCGGGGCGAACTGCTGTCGCAGACAGCCAAAGGCTGCGCCCTGTCCAAATCGATCCGCACGATGGGTCACAAAATAATGAGTGAAACAGAGGTCGGAAGTAACGACCAGAGAAACAAAGCTGCCTGATTGGAGTCTATGAGATGTTTGAAAAGTTTACACGCGCCGGACGCACCGATGAGGCCGAAGTTATTCATCTGAACCAACACGCTGAGCAAAAATCTCAGGAGATGTTGGAAGAGATGGCCGTTGAAGAAAAAGAATTGGCTGAATGGCTGGAACTAAAAAGCACTCTGCACGAGGCATTGCTTGAAAGGTTGAACCTTTCGGTCATTGAAAAAGTTGAAAATGATGTGCTGCGCCGCGAAGTTGCCGGTGTTGTCAGTAGTGCCCTTTCTCAGACCGGCCGTCCGCTTAACACCGACGATTTCAACCGAATCGTTGATGAGCTTTTGGATGAAATTCTGGGCTTCGGTCCCCTTGAACCGCTTTTGGCTGATCCGACGATCAACGATATTCTCGTAAATGGATATCAAACCGTGTACGTCGAGCGTTCAGGTTTGCTTGAAAGAGTACCTGTCCGTTTCCGCGACGAGAAACATTTGTTGCGTGTTATCGACAAGATTGTCAGCAAGATCGGCCGCCGCGTCGACGAACGTCAGCCTTGGGTGGACGCTCGTCTGGAAGATGGCAGCCGTGTCAACGCTATCATCCGCCCTTGTTCGATCGACGGTCCAAGCGTATCCATTCGAAAGTTTGCCAAGTCGAAACTGACGATGGAAAAACTTGTGGAAAGTGGAGCGCTGAACGAAGCGGCGGCGCGTTTCCTTCAATCCCTGGTATATGCACGACTGAACGTTTTGATTGCGGGCGGTACAGGGTCGGGGAAAACGACCATGCTGAACGCGCTGTCTTCATATATTGACCACGGTGAACGTGTCGTCACGATTGAAGACGCGGCAGAACTGCAACTCCAGCAAGACCATGTCGTTCGTTTGGAGACGCGCCCGCCATCGCCGAATGGCGACGGCCAAGTCATTCAACGTGACTTAGTGCGCAACGCACTGCGTATGCGTCCAGACAGAATTATCGTGGGTGAGGTTCGCGGCGCTGAAACCTTTGACATGCTCCAGGCAATGAACAC